>NZ_DASUHS010000028.1:0-33474 GCF_036273375.1 Mycobacterium sp.
GTGGGCGCCAGCGTAGCCCGGCGACACCCGCGACGGCTGCCGGTGACCACCACCCGCCGGCGGCCGATTCAGCCCATTGAGCCTAGCCAGAGGGGGCGACAGCGGTGGTGACCGTTTTGGTGGTTGCCACGACAGTCGGTATCCTCGGGTGTGCCCGGGTGAACCTGGGCTGTCCCGGCCGTATTGGCGGACCCCCGAGATTTGAGGAGCTTGAACCATGGCCGCTGTGTGCGACATCTGCGGGAAAGGCCCCGGCTTCGGTAAGTCGGTGTCGCACTCCCACCGCCGCACCAGCCGCCGGTGGGACCCCAACGTCCAGACCGTGCACGTCGTCACCCGTCCGGGCGGCAACAAGCAGCGTCTGAACGTGTGCACGTCCTGCATCAAGGCCGGCAAGGTCGTCAGGGGCTAGACCGGGGCTGAGGGCAGCCGTCGTTACATGACGACGTGGCCGGCGTCCACGGGTATCGCCGCGCCGGTGATGTAGCGCGACCGCGGTCCGGCAAGCCAGAGCACCGCTTCGGTGACGTCTTGCGCCTCGACCAACGCCACGTCGGGCAGCAGCGTCTGGGACAGGGCCGGGTTGGGGTTCTCCAGCATCCGGTTCACCACGAAATCGTTGAGGATCATCGGCGTCGCGACACCGCTCGGGTGGATCGAATTAACCCGAATCTTGTGTGGCGCATAGGCATTCGCCGCTGAGCGCATCAGCCCCACCACCCCGTGTTTGGACGCGGCGTAGGCGAACATCGCCGCGCTGCCGTCGCCGCCGCGGCCGGTCAGGCCCTGCGATGAGCTGACCAGTACCACCGAGCCGCCCCGTCCCTTGCGCACGATCGAGGGAACCGTCGCCAGCAGCGTGTGCCACACGCCCTTGAGATTGGTGTCGACGATCGTGTTGAACACCGGTTCGGATTCGGGGTCGGTGACCCCGATGGCCACCACCCCGGCATTGGCGACGACGACGTCGATGTAGCCGAGCTCGTCGACGCCGGCCTGCACCCCGGCCTGCAGCGCCTTGAGGTCGCGGACGTCTGCGGCGACGGACACTGCTTTGCGGCCGACCGCCCGGACCAGCTGCACGGTCTCGGCGAGCTCGGATTCGGTGCCCAGGGCGTAGGGGATCGCCTCGAGATCGGCGCAGATGTCGACGGCGATGATGTCCGCGCCCTGCTCGGCCAGCGCGACGGCGTGGCTGCGGCCCTGCCCGCGCGCGGCGCCGGTGATGACGGCAACTGTGTTGTCGAATTCGCCCATGACTACACCTCCAGGGTCGTGCCGGTCTCGTGTTCGGCGAAGGCGACCAGGCGCGCGGCGGTGTCGTAGTCGCATGCCAGCGGCGTGCGACCGATCAGCACCGGGCCGCCGCGCAGCCCGAACCTGCCACTGACCCCGACGTAGCTGCCCGGCGGAATCGGCTCGCTGATGCAGTAGAGCGTGGGTGCCGCACCCTCGTCGATGTCGTTGGCCAACCGGTCGGCCACCACCTTGACCCCTTTGTGGGCCAGCGACATCAGCGGCGAGTCGCCCAGGTTCGACAGGTTCGAGGCCACCCAACCCGGGTGGGTGAGCTGCGTGACGATCGGCGATCCGGCCGCGCGCAGCCTGCGGTCGAGCTCCAGGCCCCACAGCATGACCGCGAGCTTCGACTGCGCGTACGCGCCCAATCTCGTCCACTTGTGCCGGCGCAGGTGCAGGTCATCGAGGCGCAGCGTCGCCGACCGGTGCGCGTCGGACCCGACGTTGATGATCTGCGAACGCACCTTTACCAGGAGCAGATTGGTCAGCGCGAACGGCCCGAGCAGGTTGGTGCCCAGTGTCATCTCGAAGCCGTCGACCGTCTCGGTGCGCCGGTCGGTCAGCGCGCCGGCGTTGTTGATCAGGATGTCCACCGGCTCGTCGATCTGGCCCGCGAAGGCCCGCACCGACGACAGGTCGGCGAGGTCGAGCTTGACCACGGTGGTCGAGCCGCCCATCGCAGAAATTTCCGCGGCGCGTTGCTCGCCGAGTTCGGTGTTGCGCACTGCGAGGATCACGTGCGCGCCGGCTTTGGCGAGCGCACGCGAGGTGCCGAGCCCGACGCCGTTGGTCGCTCCGGTCACGATCACGCGTTTGCCGGTGAGGTTGCCGAGCCTGCTCGGCGTCCACGGTAAGGTCACGGCGATCCAGAGTAATGGTCGGTTCTATGTAAGTTGGACCGGTTCTGCCAACATAAGAGCGGAAAGACTCCGAGGCGGTTCGACATGAGTGACAGCGCCACCGAGATCACCAACCTCATCTACACCTACGCGCAGCTTCTCGACGGCGGCGACCTGGACGGGGTGGCCCGGCTCTTCGAGCACGGCCGCATCTGCGGGGTCCAGGACGGCCCGCCGGAGACGGTGTTCACCGGTTCCGCCCGGGTGCGGGAGATGTATGGCATGGCCACGCGGATCTACGAAGACGGCACCCCGAAGACCAAACACCACACGACCAACGTGCAGCTCTACATCGACGAGGCGGCCGGGACCGCGCAGAGCACGTCCTACTACTGCGTCACGCAAGCCACTGCCGAGCTGCCGCTGCAGGTGATCGTGACTGGGCACTACAAGGACACCTTTCACCGGGTGGACGGGGCCTGGTGCTTCGACAGCCGGACCATGTTCGTCGACCAGGTCGGCGACGTCAGCCAGCATCTGAAGTTCTGACCCGTGGCATCCGCGAGCGCATCCGACGGCCCATTCGACCCGGCCGCCGTGCTTGCCGACGCGCAACGCAAGGAAGGACTCACCGAGTGGGGTCCGGGCGAGTTCGACGGACCGCTGGCCGTGTTGCTGGCCGACTATGCGCGCACCGACCTCAACGCCATCGGCGTGCACATCTTGCGGTCGGGCATCGTGCACAGCCTGCGGATGCGGTTGCGCGCGCAGGAGTGGATCCGCCGCCATCCAGAGATCCTCGACGAGCGGGTGGCCGCCCCGATCGTCGTCGTCGGGATGATGCGCAGCGGCACCACGCTGCTGCAGCGGCTGCTGGCCGCCGACCCGCGCTTCGTCTGCGCGTACGGCTGGGAGGTCGTCGAGGTCGCGCCGCGGCTGAACTATCAGTTCACCGACGCCCCCGATCCGCGCATCGCGATCAGCGAAGCGCGAGAAGCGAAGTCCCGCGAACTGGCGCCCGAATTGTTTTCCATCCACCCGATGTACGCCAGGGAGGCCGAGGAGGAGATCGTCTTCCTGGCTGACGCGTTCCTGTCGCACGTGCCCGAGTCGGGCGCGCACCTGCCGCTTTACCCAACCTGGCTCGACGGCCAGGACTTCTCCCCCGCCTACGGCTATCTGCACCGCATGCTGCAATTCCTGCAGTGGCAGAAGCGGCGGCGCGGCGTGCGGGGCCAGCGCTGGGTGCTCAAATCTCCTGCGCACCTTGGCTATTTGAATGCCTTGCGGGCGCAGTTTCCGGATCTGCACATCGTGCACATGCATCGTGACCCGCGCACCACGATCGCGTCGGGGGCCAGTCTGAACGCGACCCTGCATGCGATGCACGCCGATACCGTCGACCCGCACCGGGTCGGTGCGCAATGGCTGGAGCGGATGGGCTGGACGAATGATCGGGCCATGGCGGTCCGCGACGGATGGGCTGATGAGGGTGCAGTGCTCACCGACATCGGGTTCGACGACGCGGTGACCGATCCTATCGGGCAGGTGGCCCGCGTCTACGACGCCGTCGGCCTGCCGCTCACCGCCGCCGCCGAAGACGCGATGCGGCGCTGGCTGGCCCACCGTCCCCGGGAGGTGCCCCGCCCGCCCTACGGGCTGGAGAACTACGGCCTGCGCCCCGAGCAGGTCGACGAGCGATTCGCGTTGTACAACAAGCGTTTTGGACAACACATCGGAGGAACAACACATGCCTGATCACCCGGTCGCGACGGCGTCCCAGCACGAACAGGAGCTGGCGGCCCTCGACCTGATCGAGCACCCAGAAGTCAAGGCCGCCTACCGCACGGTCGCCGAGACCTGGCTCGGTCGCGCCAAGGCGTCGGACGCGATGCGCGAACGATTCGACGACGCGTTCGCCGAGGTGATGTTCTCGGCGGCGGTGTGGTCGTCCAATCAGGACAAGCTGCGGCCGAAGGTCAGCTGCATCACTCGGCTCGCACACCCGGTGGACGGCCGGGGCATTCCCGGATCACGTTGGGGCATAGACAATCCCGACAGCGTGTACCGGGTGATCCCGATCTGCGGGGACGAACGTTACGAGATCCGCGGCCGGGTCGGCGAGCACCGCATGACCGAGAACTACTTCACGCTGTGGGACGCACACATGGGCACCGTCGCCGTGCTCAACGGCCGCACCATGGCGGTCGAGTCCGACGGCAGCTACACCATCACCGTCGACGCCGAACCCGCCAACGGGCGGCCGAACCACGTGCAGACCTCGCCGCAAGCCCACGAGTTCTATATCCGCGACGTGCTACTGGATTGGGGCCGCGACGACCCCAATCACATTGAGGTGCAACGACTCGGAGGCCCAGCGGCCACCCCGGCGCGCACGCTCGACGAACAGGCCGAGGCCACGGCGGCGATGATGGACTACTTCGCCAACTTCACCGGCAAGCTGAGCCACGGCGTCTACAAGATGCCGGCCAACCATTTCAACCTGGCCTGGTCGGCCGACAAGGTCGGCGCGATGCGCAACCAGGTCTACGTCATGGGCCGGTTCGACCTCGCCCCCGACGAGGCATTCGTCGTTGACCTGAATGACGGCGGCGCCGAATACTTCACCGTGCCGCTGAGCAATATCTGGGGCACCACGCTCGACCTCGTCGACCGGACCGGCAGCCTCAACAAGGCGCAGTCGGTGGCGAACGACGACGGCTCGTACACCTACGTGATCTCGCCCGTCGATCCCGGCGTGGCGAACTGGATCGACTCCGACGGCTTGCGGGAGGCCATTTTGACCCTGCGCATGGCGGAGTTCGGCCAGGGCGGTCCGGGGGAAGACCTCGGCGCGCGCGGGCGGGTGGTCAAGCTGGATCGGCTCGACGCCGAGGTGCCGCAGTTGCCGCGGGTGAGCGAGCAGCAGCGGGTGGTCGAGCTGGCGCAGCGGCGCAAGGCCTATCTGCGCCGCCTGCCGGAAGGGACGATCTGACGATGTCGCGCTGGCTGATCACGGGCTGCTCCACCGGCTTTGGTCGCGAAATCGCGCGCGCCGCATTGCGAGCCGGCCACAGCGTGGTGGTGACCGCGCGGCGGGCCGAGGCGGTGGCCGATATCGCCGACGAATTCGGCGACCGGGCCCTGCCCGTCGCCCTCGACGTGACCGACGCCGCCCAGATCGCGGCGGCGATCTCGGCGGCCGACACGGCATTCGGCGGGATCGACGTCCTGGTCAACAACGCCGGTCACGGCTATCTGTCCTCAGTGGAAGAGGGTGAGGACGCCGAGGTGCGAAAGCTGTTCGACGTGAACTACTTCGGTGCCGTCGACATGATCAAGGCGGTGCTGCCGGCCATGCGTGCCCGCGGGTCGGGGCACATCATCAATATTTCCTCGATGACGGGTCTGGTGGCCAACCCGCCCAACGCCTATTACTCGTCCACCAAGTTCGCGCTGGAAGCGGTGACCGAGGCGCTGGCCGCCGAGGTGCGTCCGCTGGGCATCAAGGTGACCGCCATCGAGCCGGGCGCGTTTCGCACCGATTGGGCGACGCGGTCGATGAAGGAATCGGGCAGCCCGATCTCCGACTACGCCGACGTGGCCGCGCGCAAGGACCTGATCAAGCAGTTCGCCGATCACCTGCCCGGTGATCCGAAGAAGGTCGCCGACGCGGTGCTGATGGTGACCACACTCGATGAGCCGCCACTGCGCCTGCTGCTGGGTCGTGACGTGCTGAAGGCCATGCGGGACAAGATCACTGCGATGTCGGCGTCGATCGAGGAGTGGAAGGCCGTCACCAAGGACGTCAATTTCGCGGACTCATGACGCCAACCACCGCGACACATAACCCACGCACACGACACGCCACGGATAGTGTGCCAGGTTTATGTCTCGCGGAGCGGTTCGCGGCAGTAGGTCAGCCCCGCACGACGAGGACCGTCTTGCCGGCGCGGCTGCCGGTGCCGCGGCTTTCATACGCCTCCCGGCCCTCGTCGAGGCCGAATGTCTGGGCGATCGCCACGTGCAACCGGTCGCCGTCCACCAGCGCGGCAAGTTCGTCAAGCTGATCCCGATTCGGCGTGACGATGAAGAAGGTTGCGGTGACGCCGAACTCGTCGGCCCTGCCATCCGGAGGCGGTTCCGACAAGGTGACCAGGCGGCCCCCTCGGCGCAGGACGCCGAACGACCGCTCCAACGTCTGGCCGCCCACCGTGTCGATAACGACGTCGTAGCCGGCGCCGGTTTCGTCGAATTCCTCGGTGCGCACGTCGATCACCCGCTGCGCGCCGCAGCCGCGCAGGAGATTGGCGGTGCCGCTGCGCACGGTCGCGGTCACCTGGGCACCCAGCAGTGCGGCCAGCTGAACCGTCAGCAGGCCCACTCCCCCGGCACCCCCGTGCACCAGCACTGTCTCGCCCGGTTGCACGGCGGCGTGGTCGACCAAAGCCTGCAGGGCGGTCAGGCCGGCCAGCGGCAGCGCGGCGGCGACGACGTGCGACACCGTCGACGGCTTGGTGGCCAGGTCGACCGCCGGTACGGCGACGAAATCGGCCGCCGCACCGTCACGGTCGAACCCGATCAACCCGTACACCTCGGCACCGGGTGCGAAATCCGTTACGTCGGCGGCGACCGCTTCGACGACGCCCGATACCTCGTGTGACGGGATCACCGGAAGGCGGCTGACCCCGTCGCGGGTCCAGGTCTCCTCCCAGGTCAGCTCGTCGAACGTGATCCCTGCCGCGTGTACGGCCACCAAGACTTCGCCCGCGGCAGGCACCGGTAGCGGGGCACTTTCGAGCACCAGCTCCTCCGGGCCGCCCCGCCGGTGAGCCCGCAGCGCGGTCATCTCGGTCATGGCAGGCGCCAATCGATCGCGTCGGCGCCCATCTCGGCCAGCAGTTCGTTGGCGCGGCTGAACGGGCGCGAACCGAAGAACCCGCGCGAGGCCGACAGCGGCGACGGATGCGGCGACTCTATGGAGACGCAATTTCCTTGGGCCAGAATCGGTTTGAGCGTGGAAGCGTCACGACCCCACAGGATGGCCACCAGGGGCCGCGACCGCTCGGTCAGCGCTCGGATAGCGCACTCGGTCACGGCCTCCCAGCCCTTGCCGCGGTGTGAGGCGGGATTACTGGGGCGCACGGTGAGCACCCTGTTCAGCAGCAGCACGCCGCGCTGCGCCCAGGGCGTTAGGTCACCGCACGAGGGTTGCGGGTGGCCGAGGTCCGCGGCGTACTCCTGAAATATGTTGGCCAGACTGCGTGGCAACGGCCGGACCTCGGGCGCCACCGAAAAGCTAAGTCCCACAGCGTGTCCAGGCGTCGGGTACGGGTCTTGCCCGACGATCAGCACCCGGACGTCATCGAAGGGATGGGTGAAGGCGCGCAACACGTTCGGACCAGCAGGCAAATACTTGCGCCCGGCCGCGATCTCGGCCCGCAGGAATTGCCCCATCTCGGCCACCTGGTCGCTCACCGGCTGCAGCGCACTCGCCCAGCCCGGCTCCACCAGTTCGCTCAACGGACGCGCGGTCATCATCGGCTCTTCGCGATCGCGTAAACGGTCACCGCGTCACCCTAATACGACTGCCAGCCGGCGTAGCCGATCCACTCCTGATCGTCGATGAGTACCCGGGCCGGCCCGTCGAGAACCCGCCCGATGACGCGCCATCCGGCCGGCGCGGGACCGGCGAAACACGCCGCCAGGGCGTGGTCCTCGCCACCGCCCAGCACCCAACGCCAGGGATCGGCGCCCACCGCGGCCGCGGCGGCGCCAAGCGCATCGTGGTCCGCGGCCAGCGCCGTCGTGGACAGATCCATGCCCACCCCGGAGGCCTCGGCGACATGACGCAGGTCGGCGATCAGGCCGTCAGAGATGTCGATCATCGCCTGCGCGCCCTGGGCGGCGGCCACCGCTCCCTGACCATAGGGCGGCTGCGGCACTACATGCCGGCGCCGAAGCTCATCGAAGCCATCAATATCGTTGCGCCACAAGTCGAATCCTGCTGCCGAGCGGCCCAGGTCACCGGCGACGGCGATCAGCGCACCGGGCTTGGCGGCCGATCGGGGCACCGGTGCGCGCCCGCCCGGGTCGCCCAGCGCCGTCACCGCGATGACCCACTGCGGGCAGTGGACCAGGTCACCGCCGGCGATGCCGGCCCCGATCCGTCGCGCCTCGTCCCACATTCCGTCGACCAACGCGTCCACCTTCGCCGCCGGCGTAGCACCGGGTGCGCCGAAGGCGACCACGAATGCCGTCGGCCGACCGCCCATCGCCTCGATATCCGCGGCGTTCTGGGCAATCGCCTTGCGGCCGATGTCGTGCGGCGTCGACCAGTCCAACCGAAAGTGCCGATCCTGCACGAGCATGTCGGTCGACACCAGCACGCGACCATCACCCGATGACACCAGCGCCGCATCGTCACCCGGCCCGAGCACGACCGCGGCGGGCTGCTCGCGACCCCGCACCAGGCGATCGATCACGGCGAACTCACCGAGTTGCTGCAGCGACGGGGACTCGCCCGATTCGTCTTGCACGCCACCTCCTTCGGCGCGTCACGGTCCGGTGCGGGCCCGGCCCAACCATAGGTCCCTGCCCGTGGACCGGACCGCGCCAGTGTAGAACTTCGCGCCTGTGCGGGCCCTTTTCGACCCGAGAATAAATTGGCACCCGGGTAAATGCAGGCGATAGTGGTTAGCAGAGAAGGAGGTGTGCGGGCGGTGCCAACCGAATCGGATACCGATGCCGGGCCGCCGCGCGCGCTGATCATCGCCGCGGTCGCGCTGGCCGTCGCGACGATCGGCGTGATCCTGGCCATCGCGGCAACCCGCGAGGCGCCGCCGCGTTCGGTTGCCGTTCCCGCGGTCCCGGCGCCGCAGGCCGACGGCGCCGCATGCCGGGCGCTGATGGGTGCGCTGCCGCAGCGGCTCGGGGATTACCAGCGCGCGCCCCTCGAGGAGCCGGCCCCGCGCAGCGTCGCCGCCTGGCGGAGCGGGCCGGACAGTGACTCGGTGGTGCTGCGCTGCGGGCTGGACCGCCCGGCCGAGTTCGTCCTGGGATCCCCGATCCAGGTTGTCGATCGGGTGCAGTGGTTCCAGGTGCGTTCCGAGCAACAATCCGCCGGTGACGCGGGCAGATCCACCTGGTACACGGTGGATCGCGGAGTCTATGTGGCGCTCACGCTGCCGACCGGATCCGGACCGACGCCGATTCAGCGGCTCTCCGAGGTGATCGACCGCAGCATCCCGGCGGCACCCATCGACCCCGGTCAACCGCGTTAGCGGTCAGCGCAGACTCACGCCGCGGGCCAGCGCGGTCTGGACCATCGTCGTCAGCAAGGTCGCGTAATCCACGCCGCTGGCCGCCCACATCCTCGGGTACATCGAGATCGTGGTGAATCCCGGCATCGTGTTGATCTCGTTGAGCACCGGCCCGTCTTCGGTGAGGAAGAAGTCCACCCGGGCCAGCCCTTGGCAGTCGATGGCCTTGAACGCCCGGATCGCCAATTGGCGCACCGTGTCGGCGATTTCGTCGTCCACCTTCGCGGGCACGTCCAATTCGGCAGCGTCGTCGAGATATTTGGTCGAGAAGTCGTAGAAGGAATCCTCGCGCCCGCGCACCCCGGCCACCCGGATCTCACCCAGCGTGCTGGCTTTTACTGTGCCATCGGGCATTTCGAGCACGCCGCATTCCAGCTCACGACCGACGATCGCCGCCTCGACGATGACCTTGGGGTCATGCCGGCGCGCGATCGCGATGGCGCCGTCCAGCTGATCCCAGCTCGACACCCGGCTCACACCGATCGAGGAGCCGCCCCGGGCGGGTTTGACGAACACCGGCAGGCCCAGCCGCTCGCACTCCTCAGGGCACGGCCTCGGGTGCGACGCGCGCAGCACCGCATAGTCACCGATAGGCAATCCTTCGGCGGCGAACAGCTTTTTGGTGAACTCCTTGTCCATGCCGGCCGCGCTGGCGAGCACGCCGGCCCCCACGTAGGGCACACCGGCGAGTTCCAGCAGACCCTGGATGGTGCCGTCCTCGCCGTAGGGGCCGTGCAGCACCGGAAACACCACGTCGACCGACGCCAACACCTCACTGGCGCCGGGTGCAAGAGACACCAGCTGGCCGCTGCGCCGAGGATCGGCGGGCAGCGCCAATTCGGTTCCCGATTCGGCGGTCACCTCGGGCAGTTGCCGATCGGTGATCGCCAGCGCGGCGGGGTCGCCGTCGGTGAGCACCCACGAACCTTCCGGAGTGATGCCGATCGCGAGCACGTCGAACCGCTCCGGGTCCAGGTTGCGCAGAATGCTGCCCGCCGAGACGCACGAGATGGCGTGCTCGTTGCTGCGCCCGCCGAAAACGACGGCAACGCGTACCCGCTCACCTGAGCTGGGGTGCGGCGACCGCTGGCTGGCATTCACAATCTCAAGAGGCTACCGGGTGGTACCCGGCCCGGTCGGGTGGCGGGCCGTTGCGTGGCCTTTTCACATGTTCGGCAGCGTTTATTCGGGCTTGGTCCTGCGGCCCAGGAGCAGGGCCATCGCGTCGTCCACCGACAGCCCTTTGTGGCACACCTGGTGCACGGCATCGGTGAGGGGCATTTCGACGTCGTAACTGGCGGCCAGTGCCAACACCGCCTCGCAGGACGTCACACCCTCGACGACGTGCCCGTCGCCGCCGTCGGGCGTCCCGGCCAGCACCGACTCGATGGTCGCTCCCCGGCCGAGCCGTTCGCCAAGCGAACGATTGCGCGAACGCGGTGAGCTGCAGGTCGCCACCAGGTCGCCCACTCCGGCCAGCCCGGCCAGCGTCGCACCCTTGGCGCCGAGCGCAATCCCCAGCCGCATGATCTCGGCCAAACCGCGGGTGATGATCGCCGCCGTGGTGTTCTCGCCGAGCCCGACACCGACGGCCATCCCGCACGCCAGGGCAATGACGTTCTTGCAGGCCCCGCCGATCTCGGTGCCGACCACGTCGCTGTTGGTGTACGGACGGAAGTAGCCGCTGTTCAGCATGCGCTGCAGGGCGACGGCCCGGCCCGAGTCGCTGCACGCGATGACGGTGGCGGCGGGCTGGGTAGCGGCGATTTCGCTGGCCAGGTTCGGCCCCGAGATCACCGCGACCTGAGACGGGTCGACGCCGACGACCGAGACGATGACCTGGCTCATCCGCATCAACGTGCCCAGCTCGATGCCCTTGGCCAGACTGGCCAGGGTCGCGCCCTCGCGAATCAGCGGCGCCCAGCGCTCCAGGTTGCCGCGCATCGTCTGCGCCGGCACGCCCAGCAGCACCGTCGACGCGTCGCGCAGGGCTTCGGCGGCGTCGGCGGTGGCACGGATGCCCGGCGGCAGCAACGTGCCGGGCAGGTAGTCGGGGTTGTATCGGGTGGAATTGATTTGCTCGGCGAGCTCGGGCCTGCGGGTCCACAGCGTGACCACCGTTTCCGGTTCCCCGGCCTCGACCAGCACCTTGGCCAGCGCCGTGCCCCACGCCCCGGCACCCATGACCGCGACGGCGCCCGATGATGCGCTGGTCATGTATTACCCCTGTCCGTGGTCGGTGCTGCTCACGCGGCACATGCAGCCGCTACACCCTAGATCAGCGACGGACCGGGCGTCACGCGAGCCAGCGTGTCCCACGCGCAGGGCGGATCGCCCCCGGGTTCGCGAGCGATCCGCAGCGCGTCGCTGGCAGGATGACTTCTCATGAGCGGCATACGAGCCGACGGTGCGGCCAACGGCGCAGGCGACGTGGCGCTGATCATCGCCGTCAAGAGGTTGGCCGCGGCCAAGACCAGGCTGGCCCCGGTCTTCTCGGCGCGCACCCGGGAAAGCGTCGTACTCGCCATGTTGATGGACACCCTGACCGCCGCCGGACGGGTCCGATCGCTGGGTTCGATCACCGTGATCACGCCCGACGACGCCGCGGCCGCGGCGGCCGTCGATCTGGGAGCCGACGTGCTGGCCGACCCGACACCCGAGGGGCATCCCGATCCACTGAATAACGCCATCAGCACCGCGGAACGTGCGGTGAGGAGTTCCTTCGCCAATGTCGTTGCGCTGCAAGGAGATTTACCCGCGCTGCAGACCCAGGAGCTGAGCGAGGCGATCGCTGCCGCACGCCAGCACCGGCGCAGCTTCGTCGCCGACCGGCCGGCGACGGGCACCGCAGCGCTGTTTGCGTTCGGCAGCCCGCTCGATCCACAATTCGGCTCCGATTCCTCGGCGCGGCACCGCAGTTCGGGTGCGATCGAGCTGACCGGCGCCTGGCCCGGCCTGAGGTGTGACGTCGATACTCCCACCGACCTCGCCGCCGCCCGCCGCCTCGGGATGGGGGCAGCGACCGCCCGGGCCATCGTGACGCACTGATTTCGATCCGCGAATCTGTCCGGCCGGTAAACGTCATCCCAACGGCGAATGGATGTGCCTCGAGCGCTAGCAGCAGCCGCGCATGATGCGCGATGATCGCAGGGTGACTGAAATCGAAGCTGAGGCGCGACCCGACGAGAATTTGTGGCATTCAGGCGACTCGGCCGTGACGGCACCCCCGGCTGCGACCCAGGCCGCGCTGACCGATCTCCCAGAGGACCGTTACCTCAACCGCGAACTGAGCTGGCTCGACTTCAACGCCCGCGTGCTGGCGCTCGCCGACGACAACTCGCTTCCGCTGCTGGAACGTGCCAAGTTCCTGGCGATCTTCGCCTCCAACCTCGACGAGTTCTATATGGTGCGCGTCGCCGGCCTCAAGCGCCGTGACGAGATGGGATTGTCGGTTCGCTCCGCCGACGGTTTGACGCCGCGCAAGCAACTTGCACTCATCGGGGAACAAACTCAGCGGATCGCGACCCGGCACGCGCAGGTGTTCCTCGATTCGGTGCGGCCCGCGCTCGCCGAGGAAGGCATTCACATCGTCACGTGGGCCGATCTCGATCAGCGCGAGCGCGACGAATTGTCGACCTATTTCACCGAACAGGTCTTCCCCGTCCTGACGCCGCTGGCGGTCGATCCCGCGCACCCGTTCCCGTTCGTCAGCGGGCTGAGCCTGAACCTCGCGGTCATGGTGCGTCAGCCCGAGGACGGCGGTCAGCACTTCGCCCGAGTCAAGGTGCCCAACAATGTCGATCGCTTCGTCGAGCTCGCCGCCATCAACAGCCCGGACGACGGGCGGACCATCGTCCGCTACCTGCCGACGGAAGAGCTGATCGCGGCCTTCCTTCCTCTCCTGTTCCCGGGCATGGAAATCGTGGAGCATCACGCTTTCCGCATCACCCGCAACGCCGACATGGAGGTCGAAGAAGACCGCGACGAGGATCTGCTGCAGGCGCTGGAACGGGAATTGGCGCGCCGGCGGTTCGGGCCGCCGGTGCGACTTGAAATCGCCGACGACATGACCGAGGGCATGCTGGAACTACTGCTGCGCGAACTCGATGTGCATCCCGGTGACGTCATCGAAGTCCCCGGCCTGCTCGACCTTTCGTCGCTGTGGCAGATCTACGGCCTGGACCGGCCGGCACTCAAGGACCCGGCGTTCGTCCCGGACACCCACCCCGCCTTCGCCGACCGGGAGTCTCCCAAGAGCATTTTCGCGACGCTGCGCGAAGGCGACGTCTTGGTGCACCACCCGTACGACTCTTTCTCCACCAGCGTGCAGCGCTTCATCCAGCAGGCCGCTGCGGACCCCAATGTGCTGGCGATCAAACAAACGCTGTACCGCACCTCCGGTGATTCGCCGATCGTGCGGGCGCTGATCGAAGCGGCCGAGGCCGGAAAGCAGGCGGTGGCCCTCGTCGAGATCAAGGCGCGTTTCGACGAACAGGCCAACATCCGTTGGGCGCGCGCACTCGAGCAGGCGGGCGTGCATGTGGTCTACGGGCTCGTCGGCCTCAAGACGCACTGCAAGACCTGCTTGGTGGTGCGCCGCGAAGGTTCGGCCATCCGGCGGTACTGCCACATCGGAACCGGCAACTACAACAGCAAAACCGCCCGCCTGTACGAAGATGTCGGCCTGCTGACGGCGAATCCCGATATCGGCGCGGACCTCACCGATTTGTTCAATTCGCTTACCGGCTATTCGCGTAAGGTCTCCTATCGCAATCTGCTGGTGGCACCGGATGGAATTCGCGCCGGCATCATCGAACGTGTCGAACGCGAGATCGAATCGCACCGCGAACGCGGAAGCGGACGCATTCGCCTGAAGATGAACGCGCTTGTCGACGAGCAGGTGATCGATGCGCTCTACCGGGCGTCGCAGGCCGGGGTGCGGGTCGAGGTCGTGGTGCGCGGCATCTGCGCGCTGCGCCCTGGTGCCGAGGGGTTTTCCGAAAACATCTTCGTCCGCTCGATTCTCGGCCGCTTCCTGGAGCACTCGCGGATCATTCATTTCCGCAACATCAACGAATTCTGGATCGGCAGCGCCGACATGATGCACCGCAACCTCGATCGGCGCGTGGAGGTGCTGGCTCAGGTCAAGGACCCCAAGCTCACCGCGCAGCTGGACGAATTGTTCGAATCCGCGCTGGATCCCTCAACCCGGTGCTGGGAATTGGGGCAAGACGGGCAGTGGACCCCGTCGCCACAAGAGGGCCATACCGTGCGAGACCACCAAGTATCGTTGATGGAGCGCCATCGCAGTCCCTAGCTCTGTGCGGTGATTTCCGGTTGTTTCTCCGGGCCGACCTCCTGATTCAGTGTGCGGCTCTGAGTGAATTGATCTGCAGGAGTTGAGGTGCCGACCCAGAATTCGTCCGCCGCCCGGCGCTCTGGAAGCCGTGTCGTCTATGCCGCCGGCGCGGTGCTGTGGCGACCAGGCAATGGTGATGCGGGCAACCACGACATCGAGATCGCCGTCATTCACCGTCCCCGGTATGACGACTGGTCACTGCCCAAGGGCAAGGTGGACCCCGGCGAGACTGCCCCGGTGGCAGCCGTGCGCGAGGTGCACGAGGAGACGGGCCAGCGCGCCATCCTCGGCAGGCGACTCGACTTGGTGAGCTATCCGATCGACCAGGGCGTCAAAAAAGTCTTCTTCTGGGCGGCGCGCGCCACCGGCGGAGAATTCGTGGCGGGCAACGAGGTGGACGGGTTGGTGTGGTTGCCGATCGCCGAGGCGATGCAGAAGCTGGACTACGCGCAAGACCGAAAAGTGCTGCGCCACTTCAACAAGAAGCCCGCCGACACGCAAACCCTGTTGGTGGTCCGGCACGGCACGGCCGGCCGCAAATCGCGTTTCTCCGGCGATGACGCCAAGCGGCCGCTGGACAAACGTGGACGTGCGCAGGCCGAGGCGCTGGTGCCGCAGCTGCTCGCCTTCGGTGCGTCACACGTGCATGCGGCCGACCGCGTCCGCTGCCATCAGACCGTGGAACCGCTTGCCGAGGACTTGGGCGTGCCCGTGCACAACGAGCCCCTCCTCACCGAAGAGGCCTATGCCAAGAACGCGAAACGCGGACGCCACCGAATGCTGGATATCGCCGAGCGGCAAGGCACGCGGGTTGTGTGCACTCAGGGCAAGGTGATTCCGGACTTGATCGCGTGGTGGTGCGAGCGCGACGGCGTGCGGCCCGACAAATCGCGCAACCACAAGGGCAGCACCTGGGTGCTGTCACTGTCAGACGGACGATTGCTGGCTGCCGATCACATCGGCGGCGCGCTGGCCGCCAACGTTCGGACCTAGCGTGATGGCGGCGGCCCGCTACGCCCGGCTTCGCCGCGCTTGCGACCGCCGCTAGCGCACGAATACCCTTCGGGGGCTTCAATGCCGCCCGAAGGGTACTCGTGTCTAGAACTTGATTCTGCTACTTGCGACCGCGACGAGCGGTCGTCTTCTTTGCAGGCGCCTTGCGGGCCGGAGCCTTGCTCGCCGCCTTGCGGGCCGGAGCCTTCTTAGCCGCAGTCTTCTTGGCCGGAGCCTTCTTGGCGGCAGTCTTCTTGGCTGGAGCCTTGCTCGCCGCCTTACGAACTGGAGCCTTCTTGGCCGCAGTCTTCTTGGCGGGAGCCTTGGTCGCGGCCTTGCGGGCCGGAGCCTTCTTAGCCGCAGCCTTCTTGGCCGGAGACTTCTTGGCCGCGGCCTTCTTGGCGGGAGACTTCTTCGCGGCGGTCTTCTTGGCCGCGCCACCTGCTACGACACCGCGCTTGACGGCGGGGCCGTCCGACGGGAGGCGCTGTGCGCCAGACACAACCGCTTTGAACTGTGCACCGGGGCGGAACGCCGGGACCGACGTCGGCTTCACCTTCACCGTCTCACCGGTCCGCGGGTTGCGGGCCACCCGTGCTGCGCGGCGCCGCTGTTCGAACACACCGAATCCGGTGATGGTGACGCTGTCGCCCTTGTGTACCGCACGCACAATGGTGTCGACAACGTTCTCGACCGCGGCGGTCGCCTGTCGACGGTCCGTGTTCAATTTAGTTGTGAGCACATCAATGAGCTCTGCCTTATTCATCAATCCCTCCGACGCTAGTGGTCCTCGATTTGAACCGACTAGTGGACACGGTAAACCCTCACCCAGCAAATTTCCAAGAGCCACGCGCAATTTCAGGGCAAAGCGTGCGATGTTTTCGCAATCCGGTTGCCGCCCTTGACCGGTGGAAGGTGCTAAAAATCGGCTCGGTTTAGTTAGCCGGTCAAGGAGAAAATCGGCTTCGCTCAGCCGTTCAAGAGGTGGGCAAGGTGCGCGGTTTCCAGTCCGGATACGCCACCTCGAATGCCTCGATTTCGTCGAGTTTCCGCAGCGTAAGGGCTATATCGTCAAGACCTTCGAGCAGTCGCCAAGCGGTATGGTCGTCAATCTTGAACGGCAGCACCGTCGTTCCCGCGGTGATATTTCGATCTTGAAGATTGACAGTGATTTCCAAGCCCGGACTCTGCTCGATGAGCTTCCAGAGCAGCTCCACACCGTCCTGGGAAACTTCGGCCGCCACCAGCCCCGCCTTGCCGGCATTGCCCCGGAAAATGTCACCGAATCGAGACGAGATGACCACCCGGAACCCGTAGTCCATCAGTGCCCACACCGCATGCTCACGCGACGATCCCGTCCCGAAATCGGGTCCTGCTACTAGCACTGACCCGCGGTCAAAGGGGCTGAGATTTAGGACGAATGACGGATCCGACCGCCAACTGGCGAACAATCCGTCCTCGAAACCGGTTCGGGTGACACGCTTCAAATACACCGCCGGAATGATCTGATCGGTGTCGACATTGGAGCGCCGCAGTGGTACACCGATACCGGTGTGGGTGTGAAATGCTTCCATGCTCATCCCTTCACAACGGAATACGTCAGTTCAAATCGGCTGGAGCTGACAATCTGCCGCGGACCGCCGTCGCTGCGGCAACCGCCGGAGACACCAGATGCGTGCGGCCGCCTTTACCCTGGCGCCCTTCGAAGTTGCGGTTGGACGTCGCGGCGCACCGCTCCCCGGGCGCAAGCTGGTCGGGATTCATCCCCAGGCACATTGAGCAGCCCGCTTGGCGCCATTCGGCGCCCGCGGCGGTGAAAACCTCACCCAGCCCTTCGGCTTCGGCCTGCGCGCGCACGCGCATCGAGCCCGGCACGACGAGCATCCGTACCCCCGACGCAACCTTGCGGCCGCGCAGCACGTCGGCGACGACCCGCAGATCTTCGATACGACCGTTGGTACAAGAGCCCACGAACACCGTGTCAACGGCGACGTCACGCATCGGCGTGCCCGGTCGAAGGTCCATATATGCCAACGCTTTCTCAGCCGCCTGGCGCTGCGCGTCGTCGGTCATCAGTTCGGGATCCGGCACGGCGTCGGCCAGCGGCACACCCTGGCCGGGATTGGTGCCCCACGTCACGAACGGGCTCAGCGACGCGGCGTCGAGGTAGACCTCGGTGTCGAATTCGGCACCGGGGTCGGTGTGCAGCTGCTGCCAATAACTCATCGCCGCATCCCATTGCGCCCCTTGCGGGGCGTGCGGCCGGTCACGCAGGAACTCGAACGTGGTTTCGTCCGGAGCCACCATCCCGGCCCGAGCGCCGGCTTCGATGCTCATATTGCAGACGGTCATCCGGCCTTCCATCGACAGCGATTCGATGGCGCTGCCTCGATATTCGATGACATGCCCCTGCCCACCGCCGGTACCGATCTTGGCGATCAGGGCGAGAATGATGTCCTTGGCCGCCACACCGGGGGGCAGCTCCCCATCGACATTGACCGCCATCGTCTTGAACGGCCGCAGCGGCAACGTCTGGGTGGCCAGCACGTGCTCGACCTCCGAAGTGCCAATTCCCATGGCCAGCGCGCCGAATGCGCCGTGCGTCGAGGTGTGGCTATCCCCACAGACGACGGTCATTCCGGGCTGAGTGAGGCCCAGCTGCGGCCCGACCACATGCACGATGCCCTGCTCGACGTTGCCCATTGGATATAGCCGCACACCGAATTCCGCACAATTTCGCCGCAATGTCTCGACCTGGGTCCGCGACACCGGGTCGGCAATCGGCTTGTCAATATCGGTGGTCGGGACGTTGTGATCCTCGGTGGCCAGCGTCAAGTCGGGACGGCGCACCGGCCGGCCGGCCACGCGCAGGCCATCGAAAGCCTGCGGGCTGGTGACCTCGTGCACCAGATGCAGATCGATGTAGATCAAGTCGGGCTCGCTGGCACCACCGGAAACCACAACGTGGCCATCCCAAACTTTTTCGGCCAGAGTGCGCGGTTTGGGGGCGACCCCGGCCGCCCCTTGGTCGATTCCCATATCGGACTCGCCTCACTTCGCCTCGTTAGCGGCTCGCCGATCATTCAGGCTATGATCTCAGAATACGAGACGCTAGTATCTCCTTGTGAGACAGCATAGCGGTATCGGCGTCCTGGACAAAGCCGTGGGTATCCTGCACACGATCTCCCAATCACCCTGTGGATTAGCCGAACTATGTGAGCGGACCTCTTTACCGCGCGCCACGGCATACCGGCTGGCCGCCGCCCTCGAAGTCCATCGTCTGCTGGCACGCGACGACGAAGGACGCTGGCTGCTCGGTCCGGCCGTCACCGAACTCGCGGCCCACGTCAACGATCCGCTGCTGACCGCCAGCATCGCGGTGCTCCCGCTGTTGCGCGAAACGACCGGGGAGAGCGTGCAGCTCTACCGTCGCGAGGGCACCGACCGCGTCTGTGTGGCCGCACTGGAACCCGCTGCGGGCCTTCGCGATACGGTTCCAATCGGGGCGCGATTGCCGATGACGGCCGGATCGGGTGCCAAAGTGCTACTGGCCCATAGCGACGTGGCCACCCAGAAAGCGGTGCTCGCGACCGCGAAATTCACCGAACGAACACTGGCCGAAGTGCGGCGGCGGGGCTGGGCCCAAAGCGTGGCCGAGCGCGAGCCCGGCGTGGCGAGTGTGTCGGCGCCGGTGCGAGATAGCCGCGGCGCCGTCGTCGCGGCCATCTCGGTCTCGGGCCCCATCGACCGGATCGGCCGGCGCCCTGGAGCACGCTGGGCCGCCGATCTTCTGTCCGCCGCCGAAGCACTCGCTCGCCGCCTCTAACGCTGTTCCGGCGGCGAGTGTGCGTCCAGGGCGGCGTAATCGGGAATTTGTCGGCCGCGGTGCACGCTCAACGCCACCAGTACACAGTCACCGCGGACCGCCTGACAGACTGACCGGCATGGGAACCAATCAGCGCGCGAGCATCGTCATGTCCGAAGACGAGATCGCCGAATTCGTCGTGAAAAGCCGCACCGGCACGCTGGCCACCATCGGCGCCGACGGCCAGCCTCACTTGACCGCAATGTGGTACGCCGTCGTCGACGGCGAGATCTGGCTGGAGACCAAGGCCAAGTCGCAGAAGGCCATCAACCTCAAGCGCGATCCGCGAGTGAGCTTTCTGATCGAGGACGGCCACACCTACGACACACTGCGCGGGGTGTCGTTCGAGGGCATCGCCGAGATCGTCGACGATCCCGACGTCTCACACCGCGTGGGCGTCAGCGTCTGGGAGCGCTACACCGGTCCCTACACCGACGACATGAAACCGTTCGTCGAGCAGATGATGAACAAGCGGGTCTGCGTTCGCATCGTGGCCCGGCGGGCTCGTTCGTGGGATCACCGCAAACTCGGCTTGCCGGCTATGCCGGTGGGCGGGTCGACAGCACCGGCGGTCCAGGGGACCGACCAGTAGCTGCGACATTTGTAGCCCCGATGGGATTCGAACCCACGCTACCGCCGTGAGAGGGCGGCGTCCTAGGCCGCTAGACGACGGGGCCAGAAACGATCCGAGCAGTCAGCATAGCTCACCCCGCTAGGCCCACCTAATCGCTTGAGGCGGAGAGAGTTTTGCTGGGGTACCAGGACTCGAACCTAGAATGGCTGAACCAGAATCAGCTGTGTTGCCAATTACACCATACCCCATTGGCTGCCTAAAACCGCTGGTCAGCGTCGATTACGGACCTTCATAAGCTCTTTGGACTCCGCCGCCGCCAGCCGTTGCCGGCCTTTCCTAAACCGCAGTGCAGACTACCAAAGTCTCGACGGACACTCCGCACGCGCGGTCGCGGTCGCTCAAGCGGGGTCGCGCCCGGCCTTCTCACGCGCCGCGCGCAGTCGCTGCATGCTGCGGTCGCGGCCCAGCAGCTCCAGCGACTCGAACAACGGCGGGCTGATCGTCGTCCCGGTGGCCCCCACCCTGATCGGACCGAACGCCTTACGCGGTTTGAGGCCCAGATTGTCGATGAGCGTGGCCTTGAGTGCGGCTTCGATCTGCGGAGCCGTCCAGTTCGCCACGGCGTCCAGCGCGGGCAGCGCCGCGTCCAGAACCGCGGCGCCGTCGGCTGCCAGCTCTTTGGCGGCGGCCTTGGGGTCGAGCGCGTACTCGTCGTCGTTGAGGAACTTCAGCAGCTCCCACGCATCACCGAGCACCACGATCCGGGTCTGCACCAGGTCGGCGGCGGTGGCGAAGCCGGCGTCATCCAGCACGAGGCGATGACGGTGAACGTTGAGATAGTCGCGCAGCCTGGCGGCGAAGTCGTCGACCGCCAGCAACCGGATGTGCTCGGCGTTGAGCGCGTCGGCCTTCTTCTGGTCGAAGCGGGCGGGATTGGAGTTGACGTTGACCACGTCGAACGCCGCCACCATCTCCTCGAGGCTGAACACGTCATGGTCGTCGGCGATGGCCCAGCCGAGCAACGCGAGATAGTTGAGCAGCCCTTCGGGGATGAAGCCCCGGTCGCGGTGAGCGAACAGGTTCGACTGCGGGTCGCGCTTGGAGAGCTTTTTGGTTCCCTCCCCCAATACCGTTGGGAGGTGAGCAAACTGCGGAGTGCGCTCGGCCACGCCGATCCGGATCAGCGCCTGATACAGCGCAAGCTGGCGCGGCGTCGACGGCAGCAGGTCCTCACCGCGCAGCACATGGGTGATCTTCATCAGCGCGTCATCGCACGGGTTGACCAAGGTGTACAACGGATCTCCGTTGGCGCGGGTCAACGCAAAATCGGGCACGGACCCGGCCGCGAAGCTGGTGGTGCCGCGAACCAGGTCGTCCCACACGAGATCTTCGTCGGGCATCCGCAGCCGCACCACCGGTTTGCGGCCCTCCGCCAGGAACGCGGCGCGCTGGGAATCGGTCAGCTGCCGGTCGAAATTGTCGTAGCCCAGCTTGGGATTACGGCCCGCTGCGACGTGGCGCGCCTCGACCTCCTCCGGCGTCGAAAAGGCGTAGTAGGCCTCCCCCGCTTCGAGCAGCTTGGCCACGACGTCGTGATAGATCTCACTGCGTAGTGACTGGCGGTAGGGGCCATAGGGTCCGCCCACCTCTGGCCCCTCGTCCCAATCCAGGCCGAGCCAGCGCAGCGCATCAAGCAGCGCAAGATAGCTTTCCTCGCTGTCACGCTGCGCATCGGTGTCCTCGATGCGAAAGACGAAGGTGCCCCCGGTGTGTCGGGCGTAAGCCCAATTGAACAGCGCGGTGCGAACCATTCCGACGTGCGGGGTGCCGGTGGGCGAGGGACAGAATCGGACGCGGACTTGGGCTGCTGCAGTCACGATTTTCCTTTACGGACCACGGGATTGGTGAGGGTGCCGATGCCCTCGATGGTGATGGAGACGGCGTCGCCATCCTCAATGGGGCCGACACCCGCCGGCGTTCCGGTGAGGATTATGTCGCCCGGCAGCAAGGTCATCACGGCCGAGATCCACTCGACGATCGAGCCGATGTCGTGAATCAGCAGCGAGGTACGGCTGTGCTGCTTGACGTCGCCGTTGACCTCGGTGCGCAATTCCAGATCGCCCGGGTCCAGCGGTTTGAGGTCGGTGACGATCCACGGGCCCACCGGGCAGAAGGTGTCATGCCCCTTGGCCCTGGTCCACTGGCCATCGGATTTTTGTTGATCGCGCGCCGACACGTCGTTGCCGATGGTGTAGCCGAGGATGTTCTCCGCCGCCTGGGCGGCCGCGACATCCTTGCAGGGCCGGCCGATGACCACCCCCAACTCGCCCTCGAAATGCACCGGTGATGCGTTGGCCGGCAACCGAATAGGCACGTTCGGCCCGATGATCGCGGTGTTGGGTTTGAGAAAGATCACCGGATCCACCGGGGCCGGGCCGGTCATATCCTTCATTTCGGCGATGTGATCGGTGTAGTTCTTCCCTACACACACCACCTTGCTGGCAAGTATCGGGGCGAGCAGTCGCACGTCGGCCAGCGGCCATGAGCGGCCGGTGAAGTTCGGCGTGCCGAAGGGATGTTCGGCGATCTCGCGCGCGATCATCTCGGCTGGGGCGTTGAGTTCACCTTCGATACTGACGAAGGCGACACCGTCCGGGCTGGCGATTCGACCTAGGCGCATTCGGTTGAGCCTAGTGACGGTCGCGAGCGCGGCGTAGCCGGGCGCGGCGGGCCGTCACCATCCGAGCTAGTGACGGTCGCGAGCGCGGCGTAGCCGGGCGTGGCGGTGGGCGGCGACGACGGGTTCCGGCACAAGTCCTACCCCTAAATTTCGCGTCGGTATGCAAGCATGGGGAATGCAGACCGACCCGGCCGCGACGCCCGAAATCGGCGCGGGCGCGCGCTGGTCGATCATGATCGTTTCGCTGCTGGCGACGGCAAGTTCGTTCCTCTTCATCAACGGCGTCGCATTCCTCATCCCGTCGCTGCAAGCCGCGCGCGGAATACGGCTCGACGAGGCCGCTCTGCTGGCCTCGATGCCGAGCTGGGGCATGGTGGTCACGCTGGTGCTCTGGGGATACGTGCTGGACCGGGTCGGCGAGCGGGTGGTGATGACCACGGGCTCGGCGCTTACCGCGATAGCCGCCTACGCCGCGGCCTCGGCGCATTCAATGGTGATGATCGCCGTGTACCTGTTTCTCGGCGGCATGGCCGCCGCCAGTTGCAACACCGCCGGCGGGCGGCTGGTGTCCATCTGGTTTCCGCCACACCAGCGTGGGTTGGCGATGGGCATCCGCCAAACCGCGCAACCCTTGGGAATCGCTTTGGGAGCGATGATAATTCCCGAGCTTGCCGAACACGGGCCGCAGGCCGGCCTTCGGTTCACCGCGCTGGCGTGCGCGCTTGGAGCGATAATGAGCGTGATCGGAATCGTCGACCCGCCACGCAAACCCCGTGCCAGCGCGAGCAATCAAGAACTAGCCAGCCCGTACCGAGGATCGTTGACACTATGGCGAATTCACGCGGTGGCGGGTCTGTTGATGATGCCGCAAACGGTGACCGTCACGTTCATGCTGGTGTGGCTGATCAGGAACCTGCACTGGTCGGTAGCGGCCGCCGGCGGGTTGGTCACTCTCTCGCAGCTGCTCGGCGCGCTCGGCCGCGTGGCCGTGGGCCGCTGGTCCGATCGACTCGGCTCACGCATGCGACCCGTGCGCTACATCGCGACCGCCGCCGTGGTGATTCTTCTGTTGCTGGCGTGGGCCGATTACATGAATACCCGGTGGCAGGCGGTGCTGATGGTCGCCATCGCGGTGATCGCGGTTCTCGACAACGGGCTGGAAGCCACCGCCATCACCGAATTCGCCGGGCCGTACTGGAGTGGGCGTGCCCTGGGCATCCAGAACACCACCCAGCGGATGATGGCGGCCGCCGGCCCCCCACTGTTCGGTGTCTTGATCTCGGCCGCGAAATACCCACCGGCATGGATGTTGTGCGCGTTGTTCCCCTTGGCGGCGGTGCCGCTGGTGCCGACGCGCTTGCTGCCCCCCGGCCTGGAGACTAGAGCCCGGCTGCAATCCGTTCGCCGACTTCGGTGGTGGCGCGCCGTTCGTTCCCACGCGTTGCCAGATACTGCTCGACGGCCCGGTCCACCCGCGTAGCTGCGGCGTCCTCGCCGAGATGGGCGAGCAGCAGCGCCACCGACATGATGGCGGCGGTCGGATCGGCGATGCCCTGGCCGGCGATGTCCGGAGCGCTGCCGTGGACCGGCTCGAACATGGAGGGATTCGCCCGGGTGCCGTCGATATTTCCACTGGCCGCCAAGCCAATTCCGCCGCACACCGCCGCCGACAGGTCGGTGATGATGTCGCCGAACAGGTTGTCGGTGACGATCACGTCGAAGCGACCGGGGTCGGTGACCATGAAGATGGTTGCGGCGTCGATGTGTTGATACGCCACCTCGACGTCGGGGTAGTCCCGGCCGACCTCGGCCACGATGCGCGACCACAGCTTGCCGGCGAAGGTCAGCACGTTGGTTTTGTGCACCAGTGTCAAGTGCTTTCGGCGTCGCTGGGCCCGCTCGAACGCGTCGACCACCACGCGACGCACACCGAAAGCCGTGTTCTGGCTTACCTCGGTCGCCACTTCGTTGGGCGTTCCGACGCGGATGGCGCCGCCGGTGCCGGTGTAGGGACCTTCGGTTCCCTCACGCACCACCACGAAGTCGATCTCGGGGTTGCCGGCCAGCGGGCTGTTCACTCCCGGATACAGCCGGCCCGGCCGCAAGTTGATGTGATGGTCCAGCTCGAAACGCAAGCGCAGCAACAACCCTCGCTCCAGCACGCCACTGGGCACCGACGGGTCACCGATGGCCCCGAGCAGAATGGCGTCATGCGCGCGCAGCTCATCGACGACGGAGTCCGGCAGTAGCTCACCAGTGGCGTGGTACCGCCGCGCCCCCAAGTCGTAGCCGGTCTTTTCCACCCCGGGCAGCACCGTGTCCAGGACTTTGATGGCCTCGGAAATGACTTCGGGCCCGATACCGTCGCCCTCGATCACCGCCAGCTTCATCGGCGCCGCTCTCCCCCGCGAGCGGGAGGTGCCCCCACCTCATCGCTTCGCTCTGCATCGTCGCGGGCGCGGGTCACGACAGATCAACCACCTCAAGCTTGTTGGCGCCGACGGCCGCGCCGATTTCCGCCCGCACGCCGCCCGGCACGTCTTGGTCCAGCCGCAGCAGGATCGTCGCACTCGGACCCTCGGCGTCCTCGGAGAGCTGCGCCGCTTCGATGTTCACCCCGGCCGAACCCAGCAGGGTGCCGATCTTGCCCAGTGCGCCGGGTTGGTCGACATAGTTGATTACCAGGTTGGTACCCCGGGCGCGCAGATCGAAGTTGCGGCCGTTGATCTGCACGATCTTCTCCACCAGCTGTGGCCCGGACAGGGTACCGGCGACGTTGACGGCGGTGCCATCGTGCGCAACCGCGCGTACATCCACCACGCTGCGATGGTTCGGGCTCTCCGACGCGGTGCCGATTTCGGCGATGATGCCACGTTCTTCGGCCAGCGCCGGGGCGTTGACGAACGTCACCGGCCCCTCGACGACGGCCGAGAACAACCCGCGCAGCGCCGAAAGCTTGAGCACCTCAACATCTTCGGAGGCCAGCTCGCCACGTACCTGCACCGACAACGACACCGGCGGGCCGTCGGACAGCGTGGCGGCCAACACCCCGAGCTTGCGCACCAGGTCCAGCCAGGGCGCAACCTCCTCGTTGACCACCCCACCGCCGACATTGACCGCGTCGGGAACGAATTCCCCGGCCAGAGCGAGTTTCACGCTTGCGGCGACGTCGGTGCCGGCCCTGTCCTGCGCCTCTTCGGTCGATGCCCCCAGATGCGGTGTGACCACCACTTGCGGCAGCTCGAACAGCGGGCTATCGGTGCACGGCTCTTTGGAGAAGACGTCCAGACCGGCAGCGCGCACGTGGCCGCTGCGCACCGCGTCGGCCAGCGCGGCCTCGTCCACCAGACCACCGCGGGCGGCGTTGACGATGATGACGCCCGGCTTCGTCTTCGCCAGCGCGTCCTTATCGATCAGGCCCGCGGTTTCGGGCGTCTTCGGCAGGTGCACGGAGATGAAGTCGGCGCGGGTCAGCAGTTCGTCCAGCGTCAGCAGTTCGATGCCCAACTGTGCGGCGCGCGCCGGCGACACGTAGGGGTCGTAAGCGATCAGGTGGGTGCCGAAGGCGCTGAGCCGCTGCGCGACCAACTGTCCGATCCGGCCCAGGCCCACAACGCCGACCGTCTTGCCGAAGATCTCGGTGCCCGAGAAGGACGACCGCTTCCAGGCGCGCTCGCGCAGCGTGGCATCGGCGGCCGGGACCTGCCGGGCGGCGGACAACAGCAGCGCCAGCGCGTGCTCGGCGGCGCTGTGGATGTTCGACGTCGGCGCGTTGACCACCAGCACACCGCGCTCGGTGGCGGCGTCGACGTCGACGTTGTCCAGGCCTACCCCGGCACGGGCGACGATCTTCAGCTTGGGCGCCGCAGCCAGCACCTCGGCGTCGACGGTGGTGGCCGAACGCACCAGCAGCGCATCGGCCGCCGGCACCGCCGCCAGCAGCTTCTCGCGATCGGGGCCGTCTACCCAGCGCACCTCGACCTGGTCGCCCAGGGCGGCAACGGTTGATTCGGCTAGCTTGTCGGCAATGAGTACAACAGGCAGATTCACCCGGCCAGCCTATCGGCTGTAATTGACGCGTGGACGTCACCGTCGTCGGCAGCGGACCCAACGGGCTGACCGCTGCCGTAATCTGCGCCCGGGCCGGCCTGAAAGTGCAGGTCGTCGAAGCTCAGCCGACCTTTGGCGGGGGTGCGCGCACCGCACCCGACCCAGATTCTGCCGGAGTCTTGCACGACATCTGCTCCGCCGTGCACCCGTTGGCGCTGGCGTCGCCGTTCTTCAAAGAATTCGATCTGCCCGCCCGCGGCGTGCGACTGGCGGTGCCGGAGATTTCGTACGCCAACCCGCTGCCAGGGCGCCCCGCGGTCATCGCCTACCGCGATCTGGACCGCACCTGTGCCGAACTCGAGCACGGCGCGTCCTTCAGACGCCTGCTCGGTCCGCTGGTCGAGCGTTCCGACGACGTGGTGGCCCTGCTGCTGGGCGACAAACGGTCGGTGCCGAACTCGCTGCCGGCGGCGCTGCAGCTGGGGCTGCGGATGCTGGCCCAAGGCACCCCGGCATGGGGGACGCTGGTCGGCGAGGACGCCCGCGCGCTGTTCACCGGTGTTGCCGCCCATATCATTTCGCGGATGCCGTCGCTGAGCGCGGCCGGCGCCGGCTTGATGCTGGCCACCCTCGCGCATTCGGTCGGCTGGCCGATTCCGGTGGGCGGCAGCCAGGCGATCACCGACGCCCTGATCAGCGACCTGCGTGCGCACGGTGGCGAGCTAACGGCGGACACGGAGGTAGCTTCCCCGCCGGGCGGAGTCGTCGCCTTCGACACGGCGCCTACCGCGCTGCTGCGGATCTATGGCGAAGCCCTGCCCTCTCGCTACGCTAAAGCGTTGCAGCGCTATACCTTTGGCCCCGGCGTTGCCAAGGTCGACTTCGTGCTCAACGACGAGATCCCGTGGTCGGACTCCAGGCTGCGGCAGGCCCCTACCCTGCATCTCGGCGGCACCCGGGCGCAAATGGCTCGCGCCGAGGCCGAGATCGCCGCCGGCCGTCACGCCCAGTGGCCCATGGTGCTGGCCGCGTCGCCGCACGTCGCCGACCCCGGTCGCATCGACGCCGCCGGACGCCGCCCCTTCTGGACCTATGCCCACGTGCCGTCGGGGTCCACCATCGACGCGACCGAAGCGGTGACCGCGGTGGTCGAGCGATTCGCCCCGGGCTTCCGCGACGTCGTGGTGGCGGCGCGCGCTGTGCCGGCCGCGCGGTTGTGCCACCACAACGCCAACTATGTCGGCGGCGACATCGGGATGGGCGGCAATTCCGCCTGGCGGGCGATCGCCGGCCCAACGCCGCGGTTAAACCCTTGGCGCACACCCATTCCCAAAACATATCTGTGTTCTGCGGCCACACCGCCGGGTGGCGGTGTGCACGGCATGGCCGGCTACTACGCCGCACGCACGTTGTTGCGCCGGGAATTCGGAATCGACACGATTCCGGATTTGCGGCCTACGATGACGCCGTGACGAAACTTGCGATCATCTACTACTCGGCCACCGGCCATGGCACCACGATGGCGCAGCGCGTTGCCGCCGCGGCCGAATCGGCGGGGGCCGAAGTCCGCCTGAGGCACGTCGCCGAAACGCAGGATCCCGAATCGTTCGCCCACAACCCGGCCTGGACGGCGAACTATGAGGCCACCAAAGACCTTCCGTCAGCCACCGGCGACGACATCGTCTGGGCCGATGCGGTGATCTTCGGTTCACCGACCCGGTTCGGTTCTCCGGCAGCGCAATTACGCGCGTTCCTCGACTCGCTGGGCGGGCTGTGGGCGCAGGGCAAGCTCGCGGACAAGGTGTATGCGGGCTTCACGTCGTCCAACACCATCCACGGCGGTCAGGAAACCACCCTGCTCGCGCTGTACATCACGCTGATGCATTTCGGCGGCATCATCGTGCCGCCGGGATACACGGACCCGTCCAAGTTCGTCGATGGCAATCCCTACGGGGCGAGCCTGGTCACCACCCACGACAACATCACCGAATTCGACGAGCCCACCGGCACCGCCCTCGAACATCTGGCCCGCCGGGTGGTCGAGACGGCGGGACGCCTCGCGGCGTCTTAGCCACCGAACGTGGACTCACGGCGACGAACTCGCCACGAAAAACTCGCCGTGAGCGCACGTTCGGCGCAAAGAAACTAGGCGGTTTCGGTGATCGGCCGGTCGACCCAGCTCATCAGGTCGCGCAGCTTCTTGCCGGTGACCTCGATGGGGTGCTCGGCGTTTTCCTTGCGCAGCTGCTCGAGTTGCTTGTTGCCGCCCTCGACGTTGGCGACCAGCTTCTTGGTGAAGTCGCCGTTCTGGATGTCGCGCAGGATCTCTCGCATCCGCTCCTTGGTGCCGGCGTCGATGACGCGCGGACCGGAAAGGTAGCCGCCGAATTCCGCGGTGTCGGAAACCGAGTAGTTCATCCGTGCGATGCCGCCCTCGTACATCAGGTCGACGATCAGCTTGAGCTCGTGCAGCACCTCGAAGTAGGCCATCTCGGGCGGGTAGCCCGCCTCGACCATCACATCGAAACCGGTCTTCACCAATTCCTCGGTGCCACCGCACAACACGGCCTGCTCACCGAACAGGTCGGTCTCGGTCTCGTCCTTGAAGGTGGTCTTGATGACACCGGCGCGGGTGCCGCCGATGGCCTTGGCGTAGGACAGGGCCAGCGCCTCGCCGTCGCCGTTCGGGTCCTGGTCGACGGCGATCAGCGCGGGCACACCCTTGCCGTCGACGAACTGACGACGCACCAGGTGGCCGGGCCCCTTGGGGGCGACCATCGCGACGGTGACGTTGGCCGGGGGCTTGATCAGGTCGAAGTGGATGTTGAGCCCGTGACCGAAGAACAACGCGTCGCCATCCTGCAGGTTGGGTTCGATCTCGTTCTTGAAGATGTCGGCCTGAGCGGTGTCGGGCGCCAGCAGCATGATGACGTCGGCCCATTTGGCGACCTCGGCCGGAGTGTCGACGTCCAGGCCCTGCTCGGAGACCTTGGCCCGCGACTTCGAACCTTCCTTGAGGCCCACCTTCACCTGCACGCCGGAATCGCGCAGGCTCAGCGAATGCGCGTGTCCTTGGCTGCCGTATCCGATGACACCGACCTTGCGGCCCTGGATGATCGTCAGATCCGCATCGTCGTCGTAGAACATCGGCAATGTCTCCCCAGACGGGTTAGCCACTTCACTATCTCCTTCTTGTTTGCGCTGAAAACTTATTTGGCGGTACCGATTCCGCGCGGACCGCGAGCCAACGACACCACCCCGGATTGGACGATTTCGCGAATCCCGAAGGGTTCCAGGACCCGCAGCAGCGCCTCGATCTTGCCGCGGTCACCCGTCGCCTCAATCGTCAACGCCTCCGTCGACACGTCAATCACCTTGGCGCGGAACAGATTCACCGCTTCGATCACCTGGCTGCGGATGCCGGCGTCGGCGCGCACCTTGATCAGCGCCAGTTCGCGTGACACCGAGTTGTCGTCGTCGAGCTCAACGATCTTGATGACGTTGATCAGCTTGTTGAGCTGCTTGGTGATCTGCTCGAGCGGAGTCTCTTCGGCGGAGACCACAATGGTCATCCGCGACATGTCCTTGCACTCGGTGGCACCGACGGCCAGCGATTCGATGTTGAACCCGCGCCGCGAGAACAGCGCCGCCACCCGGGCGAGCACGCCGGGTGTGTCCTCGACCAACACCGACAGGGTATGCGTGTTCATCAGGCGTGGCCTTCGCTCTCGTCATCGAACAGCGGGCGGATTCCGCGGGCCGCCTGGATCTCGTCGTTGCTGGTGCCAGCGGCTACCATCGGCCACACCTGCGCGTCGGCGCCGACGATGAAGTCGATCACCACCGGGCGGTCGTTGATCGCGCGCGCCGCCTTGATCACGTCTTCGACGTCTTCTTCACGCTCGCAACGCAATCCAACGCAGCCCAGCGCCTCCGCGAGTTTCACGAAGTCCGGGATGCGATGCGAGTGCGTGGCCAGATCGGTCTGCGAGTAACGCTCTCCGTAGAACAGCGTCTGCCACTGGCGCACCATGCCCAAGTTGCCGTTGTTGATCAGCGCCACCTTGATCGGCACACCTTCGATCGCACAGGTGGCCAGCTCCTGGTTGGTCATCTGGAAGCAGCCGTCACCGTCGATCGCCCACACCTCGGCGTCCGGGCGAGCCATCTTGGCGCCCATGGCCGCCGGAATGGCGAACCCCATGGTGCCCAGCCCGCCGGAGTTGAGCCAGGTGCGCGGCTTTTCGTAGGAAATGAATTGGGCCGCCCACATCTGGTGCTGGCCGACGCCGGCGACGTACAGGGCGTCCGGACCGGCGAGCTGACCGAGCTTTTCGATGACGTACTCCGGGCCTAGGCTGCCGTCGCTCTGCGGCCCGTAGCTCAGCGGGTAGGTGGACTTAACTTGATTCAGGTAGGCCCACCACTCGGTCATGTCGATCTTGCCGGGAATGCCGTCCTGGCGCAGCAACTCGAGCAGCTCGACGATGACGGCTTTGACGTCGCCGACGATCGGCACGTCGGCGTGGCGGTTCTTGCCGATCTCGGCCGGGTCGATGTCGGCGTGAATGACCTTGGCTTCGGGGGCGAACGTGTCCAGCTTCCCGGTCACCCGGTCATCGAAGCGGGTTCCCAACGCGATCAGCAGGTCGCTGCGCTGCAGCGCCGCGACCGCGGCGACGGTGCCGTGCATGCCGGGCATGCCCATGTGCTGCGGATGGCTGTCCGGGAACGCCCCGCGCGCCATCAGCGTGGTCACCACGGGGATGCCGGTCAGCTCGGCCAGCTCGTGCAGCTGCTCGGTCGCGTCACCGCGGATGACGCCGCCGCCCACGTAGAGCACCGGCTTGCGCGCGGCCGCGATCAGCTTGGCGGCCTCCCGGATCTGCCGGCTGTGCGGCTTGATGTTCGGCTTGTATCCGGGCAGGTTGACGTGCGGCGGCCAGCTGAACGTGCACTGGCCCTGCAGCACGTCTTTGGGAATGTCGACGAGCACCGCGCCGGGGCGGCCAGAGGAGGCGATGTGGAAAGCCTCGGCAAGCACCTGCGGAATCTCGTTCCCCGAGCGGACCAAGAAGTTGTGCTTGGTGATCGGCATCGTGATGCCCGAGATGTCGGCCTCCTGGAAGGCGTCGGTTCCAATCAGCCCGCGGCCGACCTGCCCGGTGATCGCGACCACGGGTATCGAGTCCATCTGCGCATCGGCCAGTGGCGTCACCAGATTGGTGGCGCCGGGACCCGACGTCGCCATGCACACCCCGACCTTGCCGGTGGCGTGCGCGTAACCGCTGGCGGCGTGACCGGCGCCCTGCTCATGGCGAACCAGCACGTGGCGCAGCCTTTTCGAGTCGAATAGCGGGTCGTAGACCGGTAACACCGCCCCGCCCGGAATTCCGAAGATGACCTCGACGTCGAGTTCCTCCAGCGACCGGATCACCGACTGGGCGCCGGTAAGTTGCTCCGGCGCAACGCGTTTCGGTTGGACCGCGTTGGTTTTCGCGGTGGGTTTCGCGACGTCCGGTGCGCCATTGGCGGCGGGCGGCGGTGGCTTGGTCGGTGCGCTCACTGTGTCCTCTTTGGCAATCTCGTTGGTGGGCAAGAAAAAACCCCCGTCAGCTCTTCCGCTGAACGAGGGTTGGCGCGCTGGTGCTGGATAGCTTCAAATGCTGAAGGGCTAGTCAGGCACCAACGCGCCGACTAATTACTACGAGCATTCCGGGCTTTCCGGCGGCATCCATAACCATCGACGGTAGCCTTCGCACAGCTCAGCCGTCAAATCCGCGGTCTGTGCGCGGCCGCGGCGAACGATGAAATGATGCTTCAGTGGCTACCGATTCGCCCGTAGTGATCAAGGTCTCACCGATGGCGCACCTCGCCGTCGGATTCTTGACCCTCGGGTTGCTGATCCCGGTGCTGGCGTGGCCGCCGTCGGTCCCGCTGCTTGCCATCCCGGTGCTGTTGTCGGCGTTGATCATCCGGCTCCGCACCGTCGCCGACGACCAGGGCGTCACCGTGCGCACCCTGCTGGGCAGCCGGAGAGTGCGCTGGGATGAAATCGACGGGCTGCGCTTCCACCGAGGTTCGTGGGCGCGGGCCCGGCTCAAGAGCGGCGAGGAGGTGCGCTTGCCCGCGGTCACTTTCGCGACGCTGCCGCAGCTGACGGCGGCCAGCTCCGGGCGAGTTCCCAATCCCTATGGTTGAGCGGCGGCTCAGGCGATCGGGTTAACCCCGTTGAGCAGCACCCACACGGCGATTCCGGCGGCGATGCCGGCGAGCAGGGCCACGAACGACCCGATGAAGGGCCGGTGGGCCCATCCTCTGCCGGCGTCGAGACCGTAGCGGCCGGGTCCGGCCAGGACGACGGCGACGGCGACGAAGATCAGGGTGATCTGGTACTCGTGCCCCTGCGGCAGGAAGAACGAGAACGTGTGCGTATGCGGCTGCGCCGAGACCGTGGCCAGCAGGCCGTTGATCAGGAACGCCAGCGCGCCCG
>NZ_DASUHS010000029.1:0-17601 GCF_036273375.1 Mycobacterium sp.
GCTTTTCTAGGCCGCATCCGGCTAGGATGCGGCCTGACGCGCATGCTGTTGGGCGGCAATCCGGTTGAGCGCTTGGCGCCTCGAGTCCGCTGTGGGCAGCCCCTCGCAAGGATCACCCAGTTGCAGGAGACGTCGGACGAACGGGCCGCCGACAATGGCCCAGCTCGTTCCCGCGCTGCGGCAGTCGTTATCAATTGACATAAGAATGGAAATCGCTCTAGCGCAAAGAAAGTCGACACGACTGAGGTCGAGGATCAGGCCGGGCGCCTCCCCGACGAACCGGTTGGAGTATTCGTAGAAGCGATCGATGTTGGTAGCGTCGATATCACCGGTGACCTCCACAACGGTCACCTGGCCTCGGGAATGCGCGCGTAATTGCGCACCGTTGCAATCGACTACACAGCTGCCGGGCATGAAGCCACGGGGAGTAGTGTTCGCAGACAAAGGAGCGATCATCAGTCAATCTCATTTCGATCAAGGGTGCAAAGCCGGTTGGTACGCGTCGATCGAATCGCAAGGTGGCTATGGCCAGTCGTCAGGATTCATGATGAATGCGAAGAAATGAGTTGATGCACTATCCGCGTGTCCACAGGCTGTGAACTCAACCTATAGGGAAGGATAGCCCACTTTCCGTTAGCTCGCGCCCCGGACGTGCGTAGCTGGCTTGGCTGCTTCGGGGAGCGATCCTGCTGTTGGGAGACCATACTTGAAATCTGTTGCCTGTCGCCTGATCTCGGACCAGGGCCGGCCGAATCGGCAACTAACAGACTCACTGATAACGCGCAGCCAGAACCTACGAGTCCGGGTTAGTCTCCAACAGCCGTAGCGGGTGCAGACCGTCGACGTAGCCGACGAACGGCGGGTGAATGCTGTAGCCGAGCATCCGGCGAATGTCATCGGAGACCGCTCGGGCGATGTCGCGCGATATCGACAGGGTGTAGGCCTCCATCGGCCGCAGCCACGGTTGGCAATACTGGGCGGTGATGGCGAGGCGCTCGCGATCGGTGTTGTTGGCGCCCCCACCGTGCCACAGGGTGCCTACGAAGAAGACGCACGACCCGGCGGGCATGACGACGGGTAGGGCCTGATCGTCTGGACCCGGCCGGCGCTTTCCCCAGCGGTGGCTGCCCGGGTAGATGAACGTGGCGCCGTTGTCGGCGGTGAAGTCGTCGATCGCCCAGATCGTCGCGGCCGCCAGCGGCGGCCGGGGACGCGGAATCGGGTAGAAGCCGTCGTCGTGATGCGCCAGCTGTGCGGCCTCGCCGGGGTGAATGTTGATGGCCTGCAACGCCGAAAGCAGGTAGTTGGGCATCAACAGCCGATCGAGCACCGCCAGCACCCGCGGGTCATCGACAAGGCGATCGCACACCCGGGTCCTGCTCAGCACGCTGTAGATGCGCTGGGTGCGCAGGCCCTCAAAAGAGTTGCGTCCGGTGTGTCCCAGCCAAGGGCGCACGACCTCACGGATCTGCGAGCACTCCTCGGGGCTGAGCACGTTCTCCCAGATGACGTAGCCGTCGCGATCCAGCGCGGCCATGTCGGCCTCGACGATCGCGCTGTCCACCGAACTTCCAGCGGTCGGCGTCCGCTTGTACCGCTGCGCCAGGTCGCCCCGCAGGTCCTCTAGCGTGGTGACGGATTCGTCGTCGATGCTCATGGGTCCTCGTCCTTGGTCCACTGGCACTTCTGCCCACACTAGGCCGAGTTCGGGCCACCCCACACCCGAATCGCCGACCGGTCAACCCCGGAGGCCGGTGATGAACCGTTGCACGCTGCGGGTCAGCGACCGTGGCACGTGGTCGGGATCCATCAGGTCGTTCTCGGCCAGCGGCCCCGCCTCGTTGGCGATGGTGCGCTCGGTGAAGGGCCGCAACGTCTTGCCGTCTCCCCGTAGTGTTTCGATCGCCTTCAAGAACGAACGGCGTTCGCCGATCGCGTCTTCGAACTCGCCCACCGAAACACCGAGATGCTCCGCCATCAATTCGCTTCGCGCCGAGGTGATTTCGCGGCGCAGGTGGTCGTGCTCGGAATTGGCCGGCTGTGCCTCGATCGCCACGTCGCACTCGCTGTCGAACCCCATCGAGCGGTTGTTGAAGTTCGAGGAGCCGATGCGCAGCAGCCGATCGTCGACCACCAGTACCTTCGAATGGACGTAGATCGGCGTGCCGCCGTCGGTCACCGGCCAATAGATGCCCAACCGGCCGTGCTCGTCGGCTTCCCACAGCAGTCGGATGAGGCGGTGGCGGGCGCTGTCCATGGTTCCGCGCTCGAGCGGGTTGTTGCCTTTGCGGGCGAGCACGATGGCGATCTCTGGACCGTCGTCTTCGCGCAACCGCCTAGCCAGCGCTTCGGCAATGGTTCGGGACGCCAGGTATTGGTTCTCCACATAGACGGTGTTGCGCGCCGCCGCGATGGCGGCCAGGTTGAGCGCTTCCACCTCCCGGACCCCGGGCCGATCGTCGAGCTCCGGCACGGTGCGCGCGATTCCGATGTCGACGTTGCGCAAGTTCGGTTCCAGCTTGCTGGGCCAGGCGTTGTGCTTGGCCTGCACCGGCGACATCGATTGCTTGGTCGCGGTCTGCCACCTGTCCAGGGCCAGCTCGCCCAGGGCCCGTGCTGCCGCACCGTCGACTGCCAGGCCGACATCGTGTCGCGGCCCGTAGCTGCGCCCCGCGGTGCGGCGGTGCGCATTGTCATGCGCATGCGCACGGGTGTCCCAGCGTGCGAGCGTCAAGTCGATGCCGCCGCAGAACGCCACCGCATCGTCGATGACCACGATCTTCTGATGATGCACAGAGCCGATCGGGTGGGCGCCGTCGATGGCGAGATGCATTCGCCTACTGCTGATCTGGTTCAGCAACGACACGGGGGTGAGGCCAAACCAGATGCCGTCGAAGGCCGGCAGCAGCCGCAGATTGGACTTCAGTAGGTAGATATCCAGACCCGGCCGTTTCCACAGCATCCAATAGAGGAACGCGCCCAGCTGATTTGGCCCGGGAAGTGTCGTCTCGCCCCGCTCGAAGGTCACCCTGGAATCGAAATCCCAGCCGATCAGCATGATTCGATGGCGTGCCCGCAGCATCGCCGCCTTGACGTGCTTGAAGTAGTCGGCCGCGTCGATGATGGAGGCGAACTGGTCGGCCTGCGCCGTGCGCCAGCAGGTCTGGCCGGGAGTCAGAAGTCGATCGTCGTGCACGCCGGGGCTCTCAACGATGTTGATGGGACAGCGCGGACATAGCCACTGTGTACCACATCCAGGGCGGGTGCCAGGATTTGTGAGGAATCGCCACCCGGCGGCTCATCCTGCCCGCTTGCCGCGGTTGCGCGCAGCCGGAGGGGGCTCGGCAGGACACGGGCGCCGATCTATATGAGGATGAAGCGATGCGGATGCTGGTTGTGCTTGCGGGCTGCGCCGCGCTCATAGGTGCGGCGGCGCCGGCGCATGCCGATCCGGTCGGCACGTCGGGAGCAGATGCGAGCTTCATCGCGGCGCTCAACAAAGCCGGCATCACCTATCAGGATCCGGCTGCCGCCGTGGGGGTGGGTAAAAGGGCATGCGAACTGATGGACGAGGGCAGCGCGCAGGTCGACGTCATCAAGAGCGTGTCGTCGAGTAATCCAGGATTCACGGTGGACGGCGCCGCCCAGTTCACGATGATCGCGGCGAGCGCCTACTGCCCCCAGCACCTAGGACAACAAGTCACCCAGGCACCGCCGACCGCGCCGACGCCGCAGCCACTGCCGATCATCGACATACCCATCATCACACCGGGCGCTGCGTAGCGGTCGGCATTGAGTTGTAGCGCAACGGGATTCGCCCGGATGAGGCTCATGCGGCGGACTCGAGAGTGAGCAGGATGCGTTTGGCTTCCACACCCCCGAGATAGCCGCCCAGCGCGCCGTCGCTGCGCACCACCCGGTGGCACGGCACCACCACCGGTAGCGGATTGGTGGCACAGGCAGTGCCGACGGCGCGAACCGCGTTGGGATTGCCGGCCAGCTTGGCCACCGCGGCGTAGCTCGCGGTGTGGCCGTAGCCGATCCCGGGCAGCTGACGCAGCACCGTGCCGCGGAATCCGGCCGAAAGCCGCCAGTCCAGCGGCACGCTGAATTCGTTTCGCTCGGCGGCGAAATACTCATCGAGTTGTCGTGCGGCCGTCTCGAGACGGCCGGGTGAGAGCAGGATGCGTGGACTTATCCGGTCGGCGAGGCTTTGCAGGACGGTGTCGTGTCCCTCGCTGGCGTAGGCGACGCGGACCAGGCCGAGCTCGGTGGCGGCGATGAGCAAGGCGCCGACCGGGCTGTCGACGACGCGATAGGCGATGTCCAGGATGCTCTCGGATTGCGCTGCGGTGGCGAGCCGGGCGTGCAGTGCATCGAGGTCGTCGGCGGTGCCGTCGGTGATCTGCACCAGGTCACGGGCCATTTCGTGTTCGTTCATCATTGGTGTTCTCCTGTCCCGGTAGTGCCGGCGGTGACGCCGGGGTATGTGCGTCTGAGGGTGGCGATGCCGTCGGCGGCGGCGCGCCGGGCGGCATCGGGACTGCCGCCGAGGATGGCGGCGATCTCGGAATAGGGCAGGCCGGCCAGATAGTGGTAGGCCACGGCTTGCTTCTGCTTGGCGGGCAGCCGCGCCAGTGCGTCGGCAAGGTCGTCGTCCCTGCCGGGATCTGCCGGTCCTGCCGTCTCGGGGACCTCGTCGGTCGGCACCGCGCGTCGCGCCCGGGCCCGGGTGAGATCGATGGCTTTACGGTGCGCGATGGTGACCAGCCAGGCTTCGACGTTGGCCTCGCCGGGCAGGTCCGGGTAGCCCCGCAACGCGGACAAAAAGGTCTCCGACCACGCATCGTCGGCGTCGACCGGCCCGACGATGGCGCGGCATACCCGCAATACGGTTCGGCCGTGGTCGACGACCACCGCCTCAAACGGTCGTTTGGCTGTCACGCTGTGTAGACGTTTCGCCCGGGAACTTTGTGAGATGTCCCCAGTGTCGAGCACCGGGGGCGGCGGGAGCGACTACACCGACTGGAAGCTGCGCTCCACCTCGGAGCGGCTTCGGACCTCATCGCTGCCGAGTACGTAGGTCGGCAGAGTGTGGGGGACCGTGGTGCCCCCCTTCACCCTGGCCAGGGCCTGCCGAAATTCCGGGGCAGGGCCGGATGCCGCGTTGATCCCATTGATGATCGACCACACCGCCGTGCGGCGAGCCGTTCGCTCGACGATGTTGCAGTCGCGGTGCTGCAGCATCTGCTTGGCCCATTTGGGCATGGTGTCGCGGGTGGCCCAGTCGACCGCCGACTGCGGCATGGAAACGTTGGGGCCGGTGCCCATCGCCTTGCCGTGCGTGACGGCCAGTTTCGGTAAGTAGGACTCCAGGCACTCGAGCGTCTCGGCCTTCGTGGTCGGCAGGTCGGTGCCTCCCAGCGCGTGCCCGACTCGGACGAACTCCCCGTAATAGCGGTCGAGTTTCCTGCCGCGCAACGGCATTGGGTGATAAAGCTCGTGCGCGGTGGCCAGGCCCCAGACGACCGTCGCATAGTTCCACCGCAGCCATTCGGGGTCGTCGGCGTCGTAGCGGGCACCGTCGGGACGAGTGCCCTTGATCGTGTGGTGCATCGCGCGCACGGATTTCGCCAGGCGCTCTGCGGTTTCCGTCGACCCGTATGCCGTGCCGATGAAGAACGCCACCGAGTGGCCGAGGCGTGTCGCGGCGCCTTCGGGATCGATGTGGGGTACCTGCGATATCGGATTTCCGTTGCCGTCGCGCTTGATCAGTCGCGAGTGGTGCATGCCCATCCAGTAGATCGACGGGTCCAGGGTCTCCATGAAGGCGGCGCACTGCAGCCCGAAGATCAGCGCGGGCAAGTGCGAGTGCACCCGCCACACGGCGCTGTCGGGACCGAACCAACCCGGATCGCCGACGGGCGCGGCGAACTCCATGCCACGGAAAAAGAACCGCCGCATGTTGTCGTCCAACCGTTTGTTGATCATCTGCCCGACGATCTGGTGTGGCAGAAACACGGCACATCCCCTCGAAACTTCTGGTCACGACTGTAACCAGAATAAGGTTTTGGCTACAGGTGTGACAAGACCCGAGCCTTCACGACTTACGCTGTAGGGATGTCGAGTCCCACCCGGTGGGCCGGTATACCGCTCAAGGACCGCCGCGCCGAGCGTCGTGCGCTGCTGGTGGAGGCCGCCTACCGGCTGTTCGGCAGCGGCGGTGAGGCGGCCGTCTCGGTGCGTTCGGTGTGCCGGGAATGCGGGCTGAACACACGCTATTTGTACGAAAGTTTCCGCGACACCGACGATCTGCTCGGTGCCGTCTACGACCAGGTGAGCGAGCAGCTCGGCGAAGTGATCGAGGCCGCTATCGAGCAGGCAGGTGATTCGCTGGGCGCCCGGACCCGGGCCGGCATCGCGGCGGTGCTGGGCTTTTCCTCGGCCGATCCGCGTCGCGGCCGGGTGTTGTTCACCGACGCGCGCACCAACCCGGTATTGGCCGCCCGGCGCCGCGCCACGCAGGACATGCTGCGCGAGGGCGTACTGACCGAGGGTTGGCGTCTCAACCCCGATTCCGATCCGGTGGCCGCGGAGGTCGCCGCGGCCCTGTACACGGGCGCCATGGCAGAGCTCGCGCAGCAGTGGCTCGCCGGGCATTTGGGCAGCGATCTCGACGTCGTCGTCGACTACGCTCTGAAACTGGTGCTGCGGTAGCCGGGAGTGTGATTGTTCAGCGGAATCGAACACGCGATGGACCCGGTCCGGCGCATCCTCGGGCGCAAGGTCAGCGTCGGCGCGCTGATCGAATTGACGGTGTGGCTGGCGATCCCATACCTGTGTATTGGATTCGCGTGGACCGTTTTTCACCCCGAGCAGACCCAGCGAATTCAGGCACGCATAGAAGCCGTGTCGACCAGCGGCGCGGACGCTGCGGCCTTCGGGGTGGCCACGGTGCTGTGGCCGGCGGCGCTGCAGCTCGCCGATTCCTGCCCCGCGCCGTGAGCGACTTGCGAATGAAATACGTGCACGGTCGGACGGTTTGCTCCTAGGCTCTCAGAGCATGTCCATCGACCGGTTCGGCCTCCTTGCGGGCACCATCCGACTTGCCTCTGGCGTTTCCTTCCTCGTCGACCCTCTGCGGGCAAACAAATTGTGGGGAGACCCGGACGAACCGACGCCGACCGCGCGACTGCTGTTGCGGTCGATGGGCTATCGCGACGCCCTGATCGGCGTCCTGCTCGCGGGGGCGGCCCTACGCGGTAAGAACACGCGCGGCTGGTTCCTGGCCTCCGCGGGTGCCGACGTGGCCGACCTGGTCGGCGGAATGAGCGTGCACAGCGAATTGAAGCCGTCTCAGCAGATCATCGGCCTGGGCGGCGCCGCGGTCGGTGTTGCCGCCGGACTTTGGGGTGCGGTACGTCCGACCACCCGTCGGGCAACCCGCGCGGTGGCCGAAGAACCGGTGCCGTGAGCTGAGCTGTTCGAGCGAACCGCCGGAACCAGCTCGCGCTGACACGCGAGTCGTGATGCTGTTGACTGAGCATCATGGGTTTCGGTGTGCTGACATTTGTTACCGACGACGGCATTGGCCCCGCGGATTTGGGCAAGGCGCTCGAACAGCGCGGATTTGAATCGCTCTTTCTCGCCGAGCACTCGCACATCCCGGTCGACGCCAAGACTCCATATCCCGGCGGTGGCCCGATTCCGCCGAAGTATTACCGCACGCTGGATCCGTTTGTGGCGCTGACCGCTGCGGCGGTCGCCACCGAACGGCTGGTCCTGGGTACCGGGATCGCACTGGTTCCCCAGCGCGATCCGATCCACACGGCCAAAGAGGTTGCCTCGCTGGACTTGGTGTCGCAGGGGCGATTTCGTTTTGGCGTGGGCATCGGCTGGCTGCGCGAGGAAATCGCCAACCACGGCGTGAACCCCTCGGTCCGGGGCCGCGTCGTCGACGAGCGGCTCGACGCGATGATCGAGATGTGGACGCACGAAAAGGCGGAATACCACGGCGAGTTCGTGGACTTCGACCCCATATACAGTTGGCCCAAGCCAGTTCAGCAGCCCCATCCACCGCTCTACCTCGGCGGCGGACCGGCGGGCTTCAAGCGCATCGCCCGGCTGAACGCGGGCTGGCTGTCGATGACGCAGTCCGCGCAGGACTTGTCACACCCGCTCGCGCAACTGCGTGACGTGGCCGGCCAGAACGTGCCGGTGATCCACTTCCACGGCGGCAAGCCGACGGCGAAGGAGCTCGAGGGTTACCGCGATCTGGGATTGAAACACCTCTTGGTGGACCTGCCGACCGAGCCTCACGATCAGACTCTAGAACGCCTGGATGGGTTGCGGGCCGAGCTCGCCGAGCTATCGTAAGGTCAAGTACCGCAGAAGGTTTGATACTTGCCGAAGTCCTCGGGGGCGGCAGCGGCGTAACGCTCGAGGCCCGGCCGTTCCGCATAGGGGTCGGTTAGCGCAGCGAGCAGTTGGTCCAGTGGTCCCAGCTCGCCGGCCGTCGCGGCGGTCAGGGCCTCCTCGACCAGATGGTTACGCGGAACGTAGATCGGGTTGGTGCGATCCATCGCATCGGCGTCGGGACCCAACGCCCGCCAACGCGTAAGCCACGCGTCAAATCCGGCGAGATCGGAGAACAACCCGCGGACGGGTTCGGCATCGGATTTGGCATCCCCCCGCGCCGCGTGGCTGAGCTGGCGGAAAAACGAGGTGTAGTCGATGTGGTTCTCTTTGAGCAGCGCAAGCAGTTCCTCGACCAGCACCGTGGCGAGCTCGGCGTCGACGTCGGCGGATAAGCCGAGTTTGGCGCGCATCCCGGCGCTCCACACGGCGTCGTAGCGGGTTTGGAATATCGCGAACGACTGCTCCGCAAGCGCTATGGCCTCATCGGTGTTCGCCGAGAGCAACGGAAGTAGTGTCTCGGCGAAGCGCGCGAGGTTCCAGCCGGCGACGACCGGTTGGTTTCGGTAGGCATAGCGTCCCCAGAAGTCGATCGAACTGAAGACGGTGTCGGGGTCGTAGGCCTCCATGAAGGCGCACGGCCCGTAATCGATCGTTTCGCCCGAGATGGTCGTGTTGTCCGTGTTCATCACGCCGTGGACGAATCCGATCAGCATCCATTGCGCGATCAGCGAGGCCTGGACGGCAACCACCGCTTCGAACAAGGCGAGATACGGGTTCTCCGCCTCGGCAGCACCGGGGTGGTGGCGGGTGATCGCGTGATCGGCGAGGCGGCGCAGCAGGTCCTCGTTGCCGGTGGACGCGGCGAACTGGAAGCTGCCTACCCGCAGATGACTGCTGGCCACGCGGGTGAGCACCGCACCCGGCAGTGTTTCTTCGCGATGGACCGGGCGCCCGGTACCCACAACAGCCAGCGACCGCGTCGTCGGCACGCCCAGGGCGTGCATCGCCTCGCTGACGATGTATTCGCGCAGCATCGGCCCCACCGCGGCCAGGCCATCGCCGCCACGGGCGAACGGCGTGGCGCCGGAACCCTTGAGGTGTATGTCGCGCAGCCGCCCGTCGCCGTCGACCAGTTCGCCGAGCAGCAGGGCACGGCCGTCGCCCAACCGCGGGACGAAGCCCCCGAATTGGTGACCGGCGTAGGCCTGGGCCACCGGAGTGGCGCCGCTCGGCACCGAGTTGCCGACCAAGAAGCGCAGGCCGCCGGGGCCGCGCAGCCAGGCGGCATCGAGGCGCAGCGACTCGGCCAGCGGCTCATTGAGCGCCAGCAGCTGCAACTCGGGGAACGTCTCCGCCTGCCAACGGACCGCCATCTCCGGCAACTCGCGGAAGAACAGGTTTTGGAGAGCAACCGTGGTATCCGGGGCAACGCTCATCTCATCGAGCCTACGGAAACTCGAAGGCGCGCCGGTGCGCTATCCGAGGGCTTTGCCGATGAGATCGCGAGCGCGGTCGAGCATGGACGCGAACGGCCCGAGCGCGAAGTTCAGTTTCGCCGATTCCACGCCGGGATGGGGGCGGGTCGGAGCGATGGCCTCAGCGGCGCGCACCGCCGCCCCCATTCGCTTGAGGTCGTCGGTGTCTACCTTGCGCTTCAGGACGGGGAACTCCTCGGCCTCCTCCTGCCGCGCGTGCTCGAGCACCGCTTCGCGCAATTTGGTGAGCTGTTCAATGAACTCGGCCGAGGTGATGTCGAGCTTTTCGATCGCCGACAGCAGTTCCTTGGCCTCATGCTCCTCTTTGAGACGGGCGTCGACGATGGCGTCGCCCGCATCATCGTCCTCCCGTCGCACGCGCGGATGCACCACCATTTCCTCCGCCGTCTCGTGGACGGCCAGCAACTGACGCAACGTTGTGAACGGCTCCTCGCGCGCTTTGGGATCTGTAGCGTGCAGCACTTGGTCGAACATGTCCTCGATGAGGTTGTGCTGCGCTTTCAGGAACGCGACGACTTCGTCGGGCGACTCGATGATGAGGTCTGCCATCGCCGATACCTCCAATGACTGGGGACTGGGACTTCGCACTGCGGGCTGTGTGCGGGTTGAACGAGGCATACCCGCTGCACAAGTGACCAAACGGCGCTGCTCGGTGCGCGACGCTCTCCGCGCCAGGGCAAAAGATCAGAATCTGCTGCGGCACAAGGTGTTTGTGTAGCGGCGTCGAGCACCCAGCCAGATCCCCGCCAGCTGCGCAGCAACTGACAGGGATCTGGGGGCTACGCGACGGGGTTAAACGCCGCGGTCCCGAGGGGCGGCTGGTCCGACGCCGGTGTGAGCGGCGTCCTTGCGGCGCATCAGTCCGGCTAGTCCGCCCAGGCCCAGGAGGCCAACGAGGCCCCACAGCCCGGACTTGTCGCTGTGTTGGTCGGTGTTGTTGTTGTTGTCCGCCAATGTCGTTGTAGTGGACGACGGCGCGGGAGCACTCGGACCGGCGGCATTTGCGACACCTGCCCCGCCGAACAACAATGCCCCGCTGGCTGAAACGATTGCTATGGCCCTACGCATATCTACTCCTCGTGGGTTTGTCTCGATCGAGCCCGGAGACGGTTGATCGAGACGCATTTCGGGACCAGGTTGCTCTAGTCTCCGCAGAAACCGACGCACGACCGATGGTCGTAACGTGGCGAGGGCTGGTCTACCCCGGCCAACCACGATGAAACCCGCCGCGGGGCCCGTTTCGTTTCCTGGCTATCCCCGGCCAGGCGGGGTTCCGGTGAGAAGCGAGCGGTGACACGACCGTCCGGCGTGAGTTCTCACCCGCTCGGGCTACGGTTAGGGGGCCCAGGAACGCAACCACGAGAAGACGACAGATCAGCTGATATGTACGAGCAGGTCAACAACAGCGCGCCAGAGTCCGACGACGTCGTCGGCTTCCGCATCGACGCCGTTCTGGCCCGAAGTTGGCTATTGGTGAACGGTGCACACGACGACCGGTTCCAGTCCGCGGCGCACTCGCGCGCTGACATCGTCGTCCTCGACATCGAGGACGCCGTCGCGCCCAAGGACAAGCACGCCGCTCGTGACAACGTGGTGCGTTGGTTGAACGCCGGGAATAGCGACTGGGTCCGCATCAACGGCTTCGGCACTCCATGGTGGGCGGACGACCTCGCCGCGCTGGCGGGTTCACCGGTCGGCGGGGTGATGCTGGCGATGGTCGAATCGGTGGACCACGTCACCGAGACGGCGCAACGCTTGCCCAACGTGCCGATTGTGGCGCTGGTGGAAACGGCTCGCGGCCTGGAGCGCATCACCGAGATCGCCGCGGCGAAAGGTACCTTCCGGCTCGCTTTCGGCATCGGCGATTTCCGCCGCGACACCGGTTTCGGGGAAGACCCGGGCACGCTGGCGTATGCCCGGTCACGCTTCACGATCGCGGCCAAGGCCGCCAGCCTGCCCAGCGCGATCGACGGGCCCACGATCGGCTCCAACGCTTTGAAGCTGAGCGAGGCCACGGCCGTTTCCGTGGAATTCGGGATGACGGGCAAGATCTGTCTGACCCCGGATCAGTGTGCCGTGGTGAACGAGGGCCTGTCTCCCTCGCATGACGAAATTTCATGGGCTAAGGAGTTTTTCGCCGAGTTTGAGCGTGACGGGGGAGAGATCCGCAACGGCTCCGATCTGCCTCGCATCGCCCGGGCCACAAAGATTCTCGAGCTGGGCCGTGCATACGGCATCGAACCGCCGGAGTTCGACGACGAAGAACGGGATCACTCGCCGGCACCCTCGGATACCTATCACTACTGAGCCGATGGACGCCTCCACGTCCGCGGTTACCCTGGGCGTGTGAGCGTCAAGAGGCGGGTCCGGGTGGCGCGGGTCTACGACGAGGTCAGCCTTGACGAGGGGCAGCGTGTCCTGGTCGATCGGGTGTGGCCGCGAGGAGTGCGCAAAGACGATCCACGGGTGGGTATCTGGTGCAAGGACGTCGCGCCGTCGAAGGACCTGCGCGAGTGGTATCAGCACGATTCGGGCCGGTTCGACGAATTCGCGTCACGCTACAAGACCGAACTGCGTGACAGTGCCGCGCTAAAAGACCTGCGCGAGCTCGCCAAGCGGAAAGCCGTGACGCTGGTGACCGCGACCCGTGAGCTGGACATCAGCCAGGCGGCGGTCCTGGCCAAGCTGCTCCAACCCCGGTGACCTCGCTCAGATCAACAGCGTCGTAGGCTCGCCGGTTGACATGACTAACGCCGAACCCATCCTTCCGCGGGAACTGACCGACCTTCCCGAGGCGATCCGCAGCGTCGGGCCACCGCCCATTCCGGAACTGCCCGAGCCGTACGGTTTGCGCGTTGCCGACCCGGACGCCGACGCCGAGATGGTCTCGGAGTGGATGAGTCGGCCGCATTTGGTCGAGGCCTGGGAATCCAACTGGCCGGTGCCGCGGTGGCACCGCTACCTAAGGGCGCAATTCGAAAGCGCATTTTCTCGCCCGCTCATCGCCACCTTGGACGGGGTTGACCGCGGATACATCGAATTATACAGAGCGGCAAAGGATTCCATCGCTGCGCGATATGACCATGACCCGTACGATTTGGGACTGCATGTCGCGGTTGCCGATTTGGATTACATCGAACGCGGGCACGTCAGTCACCTGCTGCCGTATTTGGTGATCAGCATCTTCACCCTCGATCCAAGGTGTCGCCGCATCATGTTCGATCCCGATCATCGCAATGCGTTGGCGCGCAAGTTCTGTGAACGAGGCGGCTGCGCATTTCTCGGCGAGCATGACATGTCGAATCGGCGGATGGCGCTGTATGTGCTGCCTCGCACTCCCGACGACATCCCGCGTCAACGCGACACCTGATGGCGCGGCGCGCCCGCATCACAGCTGCTGCGCGATCTGCTGTCCGATGAACGCCGCCGCTTCACCGAGCAAGACGCTGACAACGATGTTGGCCAGTGCGGCGCGCAGCTGGCGTTCCTCGCCGAGCCGCTCCGTCTCCAGCATCCAGGTGGAAAACGTGGTGTAGGCGCCGACGAAGGCGGTGCCGGCCAGCAAAGCGGCCTCCTTGTTCAGTGCCAGGCCGCCGAGGAAACCCAAAAGCGCTGCGCCGCTGATGTTCACGGCAAGCGTGCCGAAGGGAAACGGCCGGGATACCCGGCGCGCCACGGTGCGGTCGATGACGAAGCGCAGCACCGACCCGATGCCGCCGATGAGCGCGACGCCGACCCAGACCAGAGCCGTCGTCACCGTGGCGGCGGTCACCGGCGCACCCGAACGCGGCGCACCAACTTGGTCGCAAGGTGCACCGCCAGCAGTCCAAGCGCGATGCTGGTGGCCGTGTAGCCGACGGCCAGCCCCCAGTGGTCGTGTTCGATCATCTTCAGCGTCTCGACCTGCATCGTCGAGAAAGTTGTTAAACCACCGCACAATCCGGTGCCGAGCAGGGGGCGCCGATAGCTCGACGTGGGCAACCGTTCCAGCAGCCGGGTGGTGAAGTAACCCACTAGAAACGCCCCGACGATGTTGACCGTGAACGTGGGCCATGGCCAGGTCGCCGGGTCACCGCCGGCCAGCGTGCTCACGGCCGCACGGGCCAGGGAGCCCAGCGCCCCACCGGCAAACACCGCGGCCAATTCGCGATAGTCCCGTTGAGCCACTGGGTGGATTCCCTCCGTTTGCCGGTGCGCTACGCAGCGTATGGCGGAAGTCCAGACCGGCGCAGCCCGGGGGGACGCGGACGCGGGCAGAATTGGTAATCATGGTGGCCAACCCACGCGCCGGTCAGCCGGCCCAGCCCGAAGACCTCGTCGACCTGCCCCACCTGGTGACGGCGTATTACTCGATCCATCCCGATCCTGGTGATGTCGCTCAACAGGTCGCTTTCGGCACGTCGGGGCACCGCGGGTCAGCACTCAATGGCGCGTTCAACGAGGCTCACATCCTGGCGATCACCCAGGCCATCGTCGAGTACCGCGCCGAGCACGGCGCACGCGGCCCGTTGTTCATCGGCCGGGACACGCACGGCCTATCCGAGCCGGCCTGGGTGTCTGCGCTGGAGGTGCTGGCCGCCAACGACGTCGCCGTCATGATCGACTCCCGCGACCGGTACACGCCGACACCCGCGGTCAGCCACGCCATCCTCACCTACAACCGCGGCCGCACCGAGGCGCTGGCCGACGGAATCGTCGTGACGCCGTCGCACAACCCGCCCGCCGACGGCGGCTTCAAATACAACCCGCCCAATGGCGGCCCGGCCGACACCGACGCAACGAACGCAATTGCCAAGCGCGCCAACGAGATCCTGCGTGACGGGGTGGGTGTCAAACGCATTCCGCTGGACCGCGCGTTGCAGACCGTGCAGCGCCACGATTACCAGGGCAACTACGTCGACGACTTGCCTAACGTGGTCGACATCGATGCCATCCGCGAGGCCGGGGTGCGGATCGGCGCCGACCCGCTGGGCGGGGCCAGCGTGGACTATTGGGGCGAGATCGCCCAGCGGCATCGCCTGGATCTGACCGTGGTGAATCCGCTGGTCGATGCGACGTGGCGGTTCATGACGCTGGACCACGACGGCAAGATCCGAATGGATTGCAGCTCGCCGGACGCGATGGCGGGGCTTATTGCCCACCGCGACCGCTACCAGATCGCCACCGGCAACGACGCCGACTCCGACCGCCACGGCATCGTCACGCCCGACGAAGGGCTGCTCAACCCGAACCACTATCTCGCGGTGGCCATCGAATACCTCTACACGCAGCGGCCGTCGTGGCCGGGCGGCATCGCGGTCGGCAAGACCGCCGTCAGCTCGTCCATGATCGACCGGGTGGTCGCCGGCATCGGCCGCAAGCTGATCGAGGTGCCGGTCGGATTCAAGTGGTTCGTCGACGGCCTGATCGGCGGAACAATCGGCTTCGGCGGCGAGGAGTCGGCCGGGGCGTCATTCCTGCGGCGGGACGGCTCGGTGTGGACCACCGACAAGGACGGCATTATCCTGGCGCTGCTGGCTTCGGAGATTCTTGCGGTCACCGGATCGAGTCCGTCCCAGCGCTATCAGCGGCTGACCGCCGAGTACGGCACGCCGTTCTATGCGCGGGTCGACGTGCCCGCCGACCGCGACCAAAAGGCCCGGCTGTCGAAGCTTTCCGCCGACCAGGTAACCGCGACGGAATTGGCGGGAGAGCCGATCACGGCGAAGCTGACCGCGGCGCCGGGCAATGGCGCCCCGCTGGGCGGATTGAAGGTAACCACGGCCAATGCGTGGTTTGCCGCGCGTCCGTCGGGCACCGAGGACGTGTACAAGATTTACGCCGAATCCTTCAACGGGCCTGAGCATTTGGCGGAGGTGCAAGAAACCGCGCGCGAGGTAGTTAATAAAGTCATTGGGTGACCTTTTCCCTCCGTCTTGCCCGCCCGGAGGACCGTGCGTCCCGTACTAGCCGGTTGCCACGCGAAGTCTGGATCCTGAGCTGGGCGAACATCATGATCGCCCTGGGCTACGGTGTGATCTCACCGGCGCTACCGACCTTTGCACGCACCTTCGGGGTCAGCATCAAGGCGGTGACATTCTTGGTCACCGTCTTTTCGTTGAGCCGGTTGTGTTTCGCACCGATCAGCGGCCTGCTGACCGAGCGGTTGGGTGAGCGGCGCATCTACATCGGCGGTTTGCTGATCGTGGCGGTGTCGACGGCCGCGTGTGCCTTTTCCCAGGCCTACTGGCAGTTAATGCTTTTCCGAGTATTCAGCGGCATCGGGTCGACGATGTTTTATGTGTCGGCGCTGGGACTGATGATCCACATCAGCCCTCCCGACGCGCGGGGGCGGATCGCGGGACTGTTCACCACCTCGTTCATGGTGGGCGCGGTCGGCGGTCCCGCGGTCGGCGGACTGGCGGCGGGTTGGGGGCTGACCGCGCCGTTCGTCGTTTACGGCGTGGCCATGCTCGGTGTCGCGGTGGTGCTGTTCTACAGCCTGCGGAATTCGGCGCTGGCCGCCCCGCCGCCCCCGACACGATCGACGGTGACGCTGGGCGACGCGCTGCGGGTGCGTGCGTACCGGTCGGCGCTGCTTTCTAATTTCGCGACCGGCTGGTCCGCGTTCGGACTGCGCGTCGCTCTGGTCCCGCTGTTCATCTCCGATGTCATGGGCCGCGGCATCGGCATCATCGGCGTGGTACTCGCGGCGTTCGCCGGGGGCAACGCGCTGGCCGTCATCCCCAGTGGCTACCTGTCGGACCGGATGGGTCGGCGCACCTTGTTGATCATCGGCCTGGTGACGTCCGGGGTGGCGACCGTCTGGCTGGGCTTTGTGTCGTCGTTGCCGGTGTTCATGGTTGCGGCCGGCGTGGTCGGAGCGATGACGGGAATCTATATGTCACCGCTGCAGGCCGCGGTCGCCGACATTCTGGGCAATGAGGCGCGCGCAGGCCTTCCGGTGGCGGCGGTGCAGATGATGTCGGATCTGGGTGCCATCGTCGGGTCGATGGCGGTCGGTTGGAGCGCCGAGCAGTTCAGCTACACGTCGGGGTTCGTCATCAGCGGGATCGTTCTGCTGATCGCCGCCATCGGCTGGGGGGTGGCGCCGGAGACCCGAACCGCGGTGGATCTGGAGGCGGATCTCATGGCGTCTGAGCCAGACGTCGAGCCGGTCTGAGCAGCAACTTTGAAGGACGGTTAACGGTGGTGTAGCTTCGATGGGCACGACTTCTCGGGGCTATGGCGCAGCTGGTAGCGCACCACACTGGCAGTGTGTGGGTCAGGGGTTCGAGTCCCCTTAGCTCCACCGAGATAATTGCAGGTCAGAGGCGTTAACCTAGCGCGCGGGCGGTGTTGCGTCAAGATCACTGTCAAGAATCAATTGTAAAATATCCGAGTGCGTCGATCCGGGTCCGGCAACGAAGTGACGGCAGTAGCTACACCGCGGTCTTGTACGTGCTGAACGGCAAGCAGGAGAAGCTGCTGCTTGATCAACGCCGGGCCGTGCTCGGCCTCGTGCCGCGGCTCGTCTCCCCTCGAGGTGAGGGCGTCAAGTGGGAACCCGCCGACCACCTGTGCGTTGCGGGCGAGTTGCTCCTCGCTGACCCGGTCGATCAACGCTGGGCGATCAGGGGCGAGGTCGTCGAGCTCGCCCACTAACACAGCGGGCCCGCAGGAGGCCGTGAGACGGGCACCCCCCCAC
>NZ_DASUHS010000030.1:0-15887 GCF_036273375.1 Mycobacterium sp.
ACGCTTGCCGCCCTCGGCGACCGACGCTCCGACCGCGTAGGGCAAGCCGGTGCCGAGATGGCCGAAGTTCTGGTTCCAGATGACGTCGCGCGGTTTGGCCTGCGAGTAGGTCCAACCGAAGATGACGGTCGCGCCGCCGTCGCGGACCATGATGCCGTCTTTCGGGAAGGCTTTAGTGGCCTCGACCACGAACCGCGCCGGGTGTACCGGCGTCCGGCCCGTCGGCGCGTTCTCGGCGAGCTGCGACAGCTCCGCCGCATCCTGCTTGATCCAGCGGTCGAGGTCGGCCGATGCCTTTCTCGGGTTGTCGCGCAGCGCTTCCACCAGCTGAGGAACCACACCGCGAAGGTCACCGACCAGCGGGATGTCGATGGGCCGGTTGACACCGATGGCCACCGGATCCTGTTCGACCAGAACCCATTTGCGCTGTGCGTCGTTTTGCGCCCAGTGCCGGGTCTTGCCGTAGTGGCTCGGTTCGCCGAGCTCCGTGCCGAGCGCGAGGCACAGATCGGATTTCACTACCGCCTCGACGGCCGCCGGCGAGAACCCGTAGGCGAAGGTGCGGTCCTCGAGGCCTTCGATGAACGACGTGCCACCGGACGTCTGGATCACCGGGCAGACCATGAGGTCGGCCAGCTCCCGGACCGCAGCGCCGGTCCGGGAGGTGTGGACCCCGTGCCCGACCAACAGAATGGGGCTTTCCGCCGCACGGATCAGCTTCGCCGCCCCGGCCACCTCGCGCTCACCCGCGGTCTGGTTGACGAGCCGGTAGCGGTTGGGCGGCAGCGGATCCGGCACGTCGAGCTCCTCGAGGATGACGTGCGACGGGTACTCGATGTAGGCCGGGCCGGGTGTGCCGGACATGGCCCGGCGGATCGCCTCGTGGATGATCTCGTCGGTCTGATCGGCGTACTCGATGGACGCGCTGTATTTAACCGACGACGCGAAAAGGGGCTCCTGGCGGACGAATTGGATGCGCCCGCGCCGGACCCGACGCTCGGTGATGCGGGCGCGCTGGCCGCCAAGGAAGATCACCGGCGAGTTCTCCACGAGCGCACACTGGATCGCTCCGGCGATGTTGGCCATGCCCGGACCGAGCGTGCCGATGCACAGGCCGGGTTTACCCGTCATACGCGACGCCGCCTCGGCCATGAAGCCCGCGCTCAGTTCGTGATGCGGTGCAACCACCGACCACCCGCGGGCGTCGGCTTCGGCGAACATGTGCACGAAGTTCGGGTCCGGGATGCCGAACAGCGTGTTCACGCCCTCTGCCTCGAACAGGTCGAGGATGCGTTTGTAGACGGGGACAGTCATTATTGGAAACTCCTCACTAGCAATAGGTTTCAATCGTCAAGCGCTATCCCGGGTTCGCGTCGACGGCCAGACCGAGATCGTCGAGGATCTCTGCGGTGTGGGCGCCGAGCTCGGGCGCGGGCCCGGCGACGCGGCCCGGTGTCTGCGAGAACCAGGTGGGTACGCCCGGGAAACGCACCGGCCCATGCGGACTGTCCACCGTCTCGAACATGCCGACGGCGTTGAGATGCGGATCGTCGAACAGCGCGCCGGGTGTGTTCAGCGGCGCAGCCGGAATCTCGAGTTCGCGCAGCAACTCCAGCCACTGGGCGGTGGACCGCTCTTTCATCGTCTCGGCCAGCAGCCCGTAGACGGTATCGATCTCGCGGGCGCGTTGCTCCAACGTCGAGTACAGCTCGCTGGCCCAGGGTGGCTGCACGGCTTTGATGAAAGCGTTCCAGTGCTTGTCGTTGTAGATCAATGCGGCGATGTAGCCGTCGCTGGTGCGATACGGGCGGCGGTTGGGCGCCACGGTGCGCGGATACACCGCGGGCCCCAGCGGAGGGTCGAACAGGGCGCCGTTGGCATGCTCGACGAGCATGAACGAGGCCATGGTTTCGAACATGGCGACCTCGACTTCCTGCCCCTGCCCGGTGCGCTCGCGGTGGAACAACGCCATGGTTGTCGCGTACAGAGCCGTCAGTCCGGCGACTTTGTCGGCCATGATGGTGCCGACGTAATCGGCCTCGCCGGTCAATTGCTGTTGCACCGCCGGTAGGCCGCACTCGGCCTGGATCGTGTCGTCGTAGGCGGGTCGGTCGCGGTCGGGTCCACGTCGCCCGTACCCGTAGCAATTGGTGTAGATGATCCCGGGATTGATCACGGCGACGTCGTCGTAGCCGAAGCCGAGTTTGGCGATCGCCTTGGCGCGCATCGAGTGGATGAACACGTCGGCGGTCTCGACGAGAGCGCGTAACACGCGCGCTCCGGCGTCGGTCTGCAGGTCCAGCACGATGCTGCGCTTGCCCCGGTTGACGTTGACGAACACGCCGCTCATGCCCGGGGCCGGACCAACCGAGATGTAGCGGGTGTTATCGCCTTGCGGTGGTTCCACTTTGATCACGTCGGCACCCATGTCGGCCATGATCTGCGTGCAGTAAGGTCCCATCACCATCGCGGTGAGGTCGATTACCCGCACACCGGCCATCGGGCCCGTCGGGCTAGCCATTGAGCGCTCCTTGGTCGGTTGAGCGGTGCGCCAGCTCGAAGCTGTAGCGGATGTGCTGATCGTGTCCGTCCGGGACGACCGGAAAGATCAGTGGCGCCTCGACGTATCGGATCGCATCCAGATGGCTACCGACGGCCTCAATGGTCCAGGACGATCGGCACACGCCCGGGCTCTCCACGACCACCGCCCGCGCCACGCGACCCGCCAGCGCGATGAAAAGTTCACCGGTCACCGAGCAGGACTCGTGCGAAAGCCAACCCACCACGGGTGCAACGAGTTCCGCACCCATCGGAGGATAGGACGACGTGTCGATGCCTTCGGCCATCCGTGTCACCGCGGCCGGCACGATCACGTTGCACCGCACGCCCTCGGCGGCACCTTCGAGCGCGGCGACGTTCGATAACCCGATCACGCCGGCCTTGGCCGCCGCGTAGTTGGCCACGTTGTGGTTGCCGTACAGGCCGCCGATCGACGACGTCAACACGATGCGCCCGTAGCCCGCCTCGCACATGACCGGAAACGCCGGCCGCACAACGTTGAAGGCGCCGCGTAAGTGGATGTCGAGTACGGCGTCGAAGTCCTCGTAGCTCATTTCCTTGAGTGAGCCGCGGCGGACGTTGCCGGCGTTGTGAATCAGAACGTCGATGCCGCCGTAGCTTTCGAGTGCGGCCGCGATGATCGCCTCGCCGCCTTCGCGGGTCGCAACCGACGCGCTGCATGCCACGGCCTCGCCCCCGGCCGCCGTGATCTCAGCGACCACCTGCTCGGCCGGACCGGCGTCGACCCCGTCGCCGTCGAGTCCGCTGCCGGCATCGTTGACGACCACCTTCGCCCCGCGCGAGGCCAAGAGCGTGGCGTAGGAGCGGCCGAGCCCTCGGCCGCCCCCCGTGACGACCGCTACCCTGCCGTCGAATCTCAAGTCAGCCATCTATGTTCTCAAGGACCAAGCCGTCTAGGTCGCCTTTTGCCCGCCATTCCTTGAGCAAGTCGTCAAATACGTAGAAACCGGGCATAAAAGGATCGCCGATGGCCGAGCGGATGCCCTCGCCGCCACCGCCGCCCTCGTTGTTGTAGTAGCCGGGCGTGCAGGAGACGGCGAATTCTGATGCGTCTATCGAGGTTTCGCGGATCGTCTTGACCCAGTTGTCTTGAGCTTCCTGGCTCGGTTCGACAGTCGTAGCGCGCCGCGCCATCGCTTCGGAAATGATGTAGGCGATGTGTTCGGCCTGCTGCTCGAGCATCGCGGTGGTGTTCCCCGCCACGCCGCCCTGAACGAAACCGGTGAAGAACTGATTGGGAAAACCTCGGCTGGTCATGCCGTGGAGTGATTTATAGCTCTCGCGCCAGTGATCGAAGAGCGACAGGCCGTCGCGACCCTCGATCACATCGACGGCGTACCGGCGGCTGATATCAGTGGTGATCTCGAAGCCGCTGGCGAAGATGACGCAGTCGACTTCGTACTCAACGCCATTGGCGACGATCCCGTTCTCGGTGAGCCGTTCCACGCCTTTGGATTCCGACACGTCAACCAATGTGACGTTCGGGCGATTGAACGTCGGCAGGTATTCGTCGTTGCTGCAGGGACGCTTGCACATGAAGCGGTAGTACGGTTTGAGCGCTTCGGCGGTCTCGGGGGCCTCGACGAGCTCCTCGACGCGCCGCCGCAAGCGTTCCATGACCTTGTAATCCTCTTCCTCGCGGAAAGTCATGATCTGCTCGATGCTCAGTGCCGTGGGATCGTCGGCAGCCGCGATCCGCGCCGTCAGGTTGCGGCCGAGTTCAGTCCAGAAATCACACACCATGTCGGGCTCGTCGAACACCGCGCCTTCCCCCAACGGTGACCAGCGATGGAAGTTGCGCTTGCGTTGCTCCTGCCAGCCGGGCTGCAGCGAAGCCGCCCACTGCGGGTCCGTCGGCTCGTTGCCCCGCACGTCCACAGATGAGGGCGTGCGCTGAAACACGAAGAGGTGCTGGGCATCACGCCCCAAGTGCGGAACCAGCTGCACCCCGGTTGCGCCGGTACCGACAAGCGCGACACGTTTATCACGCAACTTGTGCAATCCGCCATTGGAATCCCCGCCCGTGTAGTCGTAATCCCACCGAGCGGAGTGGAACATGTGTCCCTTGAAGTCCCGGATACCGGGGATACCGGGAAGCTTCGGCCGGTTGAAGGAGCCCTGTGCCATCACCACGAACCGGGCGCGAATGTCGTCACCGCGGTTGGTGCTCAACCGCCAGCGCTTGATCGTCTCGTCCCACCGCGCCTCGCGAACCTGAGTGGAGAAAATGGCGCCGTCGTAGAGCCCGAAATGCTTTGCGATGCGGCGGCAGTGCTCGTAGATTTCGGTGCCGTCGGCGAACTTCTTGGAGGGAAGGTAGTTGAGTTCTTCCAGCATCGGGATGTAGCAGTATGCGTCGTTGTCGCACTGGATGCCCGGGAAGCGATTCCAGTACCATACCCCGCCGAAGTCGCCACCCATCTCGATGACGTGCACGTCTTCGACGCCGGCCTTCTTGAGGTACGAGCCGGCCAGCAGGCCGGTGATGCCGCCACCGAGGACCGCCACGTCGATGTCCTCGTCGATCGGCGTGCGAGGTGTCACGGGCGTGTGGGGATCGACCTCAGAGAATTCCGCGAAGTCGTCCTTGAGTTCCAAGTACTGCTTCGAGCCCTCCGGACGCAGCCGCTTGTCGCGCTCGTACAAGTACTTCTCGCGCAGCGCGTGGATATCGATGTCCGCCGGCGTCTGGGTCGGGGGGCAGGTATCAGACCGCCTATCAAACTGGGTCATCTATCTCAAAGCTCCTGCGGTTCGCCGGTACTCATGTACCTCGACAATTGGTAGTGCAGATTGACGGTGCTGCGCTCGCGATACGGATTGGGCTTGGTGCCCGGGAAGCCCAGGGACTTCATGCCCTGCTGCACGGCGGCCATGTTGGAGAAGTCCTGCGGCAGAACCGAGCGCCACCTGGGGTCCCCGACCGGCGTGTACTCCCACTCCGTCTGCGGCTCCTGGCCTTTCGGATACAGCTCAAAGACGGACACCTCGAAAATGCACTTGTCCGGGTTGTAGCTGGGATGCGGCCGCGCGCCGTAGCACAGCGCGCTGGTCAAACCCTGGCCGATCTGGAAGTTCGGGAAGATCTGCCATGCGGTGCCGGCCTGCCCGAGAATGTCGGCGGGGATCGTCGGCCAGACCACCCCGCGAGCTTCGTCGTCGCGGCGCGCCGACGCCAGCCAGTGCTCGAGAACCTTGTCGGCCGGTGTCCCCTCGGGCAATTCGTCAACCAGTCGCTTGGCGGCGTTCACCAGCGTCTGGGTGGTGGTGGCGTTGGTTTCCTCCATCGTGTACACCTGCATCTGGGCGGTCGAGACACGAGGATCGGCGCCGATGCCCAGGCGGATCTTGGACTTGGTGGCCTCCATCTCCTCGGGAGCGTCGTAGCCGATATGGCTGTGCTTGCCTTGGGCTTTCGCCCATCCCTTGAACTCGCCGAACTTATTGAACTCCGGATGGGTGGTGTAGACGTGGTAAGTCTCGTTGAAGGCCTCCAGTGCGACCTTCCAGTTGCAGTCGAAGGACAGCCATTTGCGCCATTTGTAGCGCATGTTCTCCAGGCCGAACGGGTCGAGAATCTTTGCGGCGGGGAACAGGAAGTCGGCCAGCGGCTCGCAGTCGGGGTCCATGTTGATCCACAACCAACCACCCCAGGTATCGACTCGGACGGGTCGAAGGTGGGTGTTGTCGGGTGTGAGAGCGTCCTGCCAGTCCTGTTGTTCGCGGATATGGTTGCACGCGCCGTCCAGACCGTAGGTCCAGCCGTGAAAGCCACAGACGAACGACTTTCGGGTTCGCGCACAGGCATTCTTGGCGCCCTCGGGGGTGTCGATCAGCCGGCGACCGCGGTGCATGCAGACGTTGTGGTGTGCGTGGAATTCCTGCTCGCCGGTGCGCACGACGATGATCGAGTCGTCGAGAATGTCGTAGGTCAGGTAACTGCCCACGTCGGGCAATTCCTCGACGCGGCCGACCTGCTGCCAGACCTTGCGCCACAGCTTGTCGCGCTCGGCGCGGGCATAGTCCTCCGAGATGTATGCCTCGACACCGATCGTCATCGGTTGCGAGAGTTCGTCGGCCGCTTCGGGATTCGCGCCTTTGGCCAGTTCGGTCATCACACCCTCCTAATCGCCGCGCGGAAGGATTCGTCTTTGAGGAACAACGACGTGTTGTCGGCGCCGAGGTGGCTCCACTTGAGGTCCAGGCCGCCGTCGACGAGCAGCGTCTGACCGGTGATATAGCTCGACATTTCCGAGAGCAGGAAAAGGATGGCGCCGGCCTGCTCCTCCGGGCGCCCACGGCGGCCCATCGCGATCGCCTGCCTGTCGCGCTCGGGGTCCTCGTCGACATAAGTGCGCGAAGCCGCCGTCTCGGTGACCCCGGGTGCCACGGCGTTGACCCGAATTCCGGCCTGCGCCAACTCGAGGGCCATCGTGCGGGTCATCGCGGTGATCGCGGCCTTGGCTGTCCCGTAGGCGATGTGAAACGGCGCGGTGTTCATGCCGCTGATCGAAGAGATCGACACGATCGACCCCTGCTGTTGCTGCGCAATGAGCTCACCTGCGACGGCCTGGCTCATGAAGAATGCGGTTTCGAGGTTGTCGGCGAAGATCTTGCGCCAGTCGCCGCGCGTCACCCGTGTGGACGGCATCCACGTCGACGGCTCAGCGCCACCGGCGACATTGACCAGCCCGTACAAGCCGCCGTCGGCTCGGCGCGTGTGGTCGATCACCGCGGCGATACCCTCGTCGGTCGACGCGTCGGCCGCGACGGGCAAAACGGCCAGCCCTTGCTGTACCAGCGGGGCGATGTGCTCGTCGAGGTTCTCCTTGGACCGGCTCACCGCGATCACGGTGGCCCCGGCCCGGGCGGTCATGGCCGTGACGGTCGTGCCGATGCCGCCCCCGCCGGCGCCGGAAACCACCACGACGCGACCGTCGAGCCCTAAAAGGTTCACGTCATCCTTGTGATCGGCCATGACCTGCTTTCCCCTGCCACCAACGCGTCAGCATTCGTAGCGGGATCGTTGCGCTTGTTTTGTCCGGACAAAATACCGCATTCTGTTCGTTGGAGAACACTATTCCGATCGGTGGACTTCGCTGTCAAGGTCGGTCCCGCGTGCGTTGGCGGCTATTGTCTGGACTAGGAGGAGTTGATAGCGTCCAGCCCAAACGCTGACGGAAGGACCTCGGCGAGCATGTCCATCTCAACGCTGCCCTCGCGGTATGCGCTGCCACACCCCATCGATGTCGCCGAGGGCTGGGAGCTCGAACGGGTCACCGCGCCCAGCCGGCTGTTCGGCGCCAACGGTCTGCGCACCGGCCCGGACGGGCGCATCTACATCGCCCAGGTGACCGGCAGTCAGATCAGCGCGCTCGAACTCCGCACCGGGGAACTCGTGACCGCGAGCCCCAAGGGCGGCGACATCGTGGCGCCCGACGACGTCGCGTTCGACGCCGGCGGCAACCTTTATGCGACCGAGGTGATGGACGGCCGGGTCAGCGTGCGCGACACCAACGGCCGAACGCGAGTGCTGCGCGACGACGTGCCGTCAGCCAACGGCATCACCTTCCACCAGGGCCGTTTGTTCATCGGTGAATGCCGTGAGGGTGGGCGGCTGCTGGAATTCGACCTGGCGGGCGGACCGCCGCGGGTGCTCTTGGAGAACGTGCCCTCGCCGAACGCGATGGAGGTCGGCCCGGATGGCCTGTTGTATTTCCCGGTGATGGGCGCCAACGAGATTTGGCGCATCGACCCAGATGGCGGCGAGCCGCAGTGTGTCGCAACCGGTCTCGGTGTGCCTGACTCGGTCAAGTTCGACGCGCAGGGTTACATCGTCTCGACGCAGGTGGCCAGCGGGCAGGTGCTGCACATCGATCCGCGCAGCGGCGAACAACGCCTGCTCGCCCGACTGAACCCGGGCCTGGACAACTGCACCTTCGTCGACGACCGGCTGTTCGTGTCCAACTTCACCGGCGAGATCACCGAGATATCACCGGACGGCACAACGCGATCCGTGTTGGCGGGTGGACTCAACTGGCCGATGGATCTGGCGGTCGGCCACGACGGGCTGCTCTACATCGCCGACGGCACATACTTTTACGTCGCCCAGCCCGATGGATCCCTGCGCACCGCGGGAATGTTGTTCAGCCCCGGCTATCCCGGGTTCCTGCGCGGCCTCGCGGCGAGCGGGCCCGGCGAGTTCGTCGTCACCACATCCGGCGGCCAGGTCGCCCGTTACCGGCCGGCAGCGAGCGAAACCGAGGTGCTGGCAGACGGTTTCGACCAGCTCTACGGCGTCGCCCTGAGCGTCTGCGGCGTGGTGTTCGCGGAGCTGGGCACCGGACGGGTGCTGTCGCTGCAATCGAGTGGTGTCCAGGTGCTGGCGAAAGAGTTGCGCGAACCGGTCGGGGTTGCGATCGACGCGGACGGGGCTTGTCTGGTGGCGGAGGCCGGAGCCGGCCGGGTGATCCGAGTGAGCGGGTCGACGACCGACACCGTGATCCCCGATCTGCAACGCCCGCAGGGCATTCTGGTCCAGGACGGTGTGCTGTACGTCGTCGACGCCGGGGCCAAGGAGTTGATCGCGTTCGACCTGGACACCAACGCACGGCGCACGATCGCGTCCGGGTTGCCCGTCGGCCCCCCGCCCGGTGTCACGCCCAAGCCGCTGCGCGGCATGCCACCGTTCTCCGGACCGCAGGGTCCTTTCGCCGGCATCACCGCCGCGGCCGACGGGACGCTCTACCTCTCGGCCGACGGCGACGGCAGCGTCCTGGCGTTGCGCCAGAGACCGGACGGACCATGATGCCGCAGGCGATCGCGGGCGACCACCGCTACCTCCAGATTGCGCGTACCCTGCGCAAAGAGATCGTCGACGGGGTTTACCCGGTGGGTTCGCAGTTGCCCACCGAGCACCAACTGTGCGAGCGCTTCGCGGTCAGCCGCTACACCATCCGCGAGGCGCTGCGCCGGCTGCGCGAGGACAACCTGGTGGCTTCCCGGCCGCGCGCGGGCACCCGGGTGGTTCCCCGGCCGGCGTCGAGTTCCTATGCGCAGGACGCGATGTCGATCGACGACCTCCTGGCGTTCGCGGCCGGCGCGCAACTGACCATCGAATCCAACGCGATGGTGACGATCGACAACGACCTCGCCGCTCGGACAGGCCTGGAGGTCGGCACCCAGTGGCTGTCGGTCCGCGGCTACCGGCAGGCCGACGGTGCGTCGGTTCCGCTGTGCCGAACGGAGTACTACATCAGCCGGAGTTTCGCTGCGGTGGGCAGGCTGCTGCAACGCCACGCCGGCCCGATATTCCCGTTGATCGAGGACCTTTTCGGTGTGAGCGTGGCCCAGTTGCACCAAGAGATCGCCGCAGTCCTGCTCTCCCCGGAGTTGGCGGACGGCCTCGGTGTCGAAGCGGGCACGGCCGCGCTGCAGATGCGGCGCACCTACACGACCTCCGACGACGAGGTGGCCCAGGTGACGATCAACACCCACCTGTCGTCGAGGTTCCGGTACGCGATGACGATGCGTCGCGTGGATGGTCAGGCCGGCTGAGTTGATCGCCCGGGCAAACACGGCGCATGCGGCGGAGGCATACCGGCGCGGGTTGTGGGTGCACACGACGCTGGCCGATGCACTGCGCACAGCCGCGGAATCGTCGCCGCAGCGAACAATTCTGGTGGACAGAAACATCAAATTGGACTGCGCCGCCCTGTATAACCAAGCCAACGCACTGGCCGGCGCCCTGCTGGCCCGCATGCCGACGGGCAGCACCGTGTCGTTCATGTTGCCGAACTGGCACGAGAGCGCCGTCATCTACCTGGCCGCGACGCTGGCCGGGATGGTGGTGAACCCGATTCTGCCTTCGCTGCGGGACCACGATCTGCGTTACATCCTTGAAGATGCTGACACCGCAGTGGTTTTCGTCGCGCAGCAATACGGCGGCCAGGACTACGCGACGATGCTCGAACGGGTGACGACCGCGATGAGCCGCGCGCCGGAGGTGGTGGTGGTGCGGGGTGACGCCGGGTCGCACACGCCGTATGCGACCCTGCTGCGGCAGCCGCCGCACGCCGCGACGCTTCCGACGCTGGATCCCGATTCCGCGCGAATGATCCTTTACACCTCCGGCACCACGAGCCGGCCGAAAGGCGTCCTGCACACCCATAATTCGATGCACGCGCTGATCTGTCAGATCCGCGACCACTGGATGATCGCCCCGGGTGACACGTTCCTGGTGCCATCGCCGGTCGCCCACATCGGCGGCTCGATATATGCGTTCGAATGCCCACTGTTGCTGGGCACGACCGCGGTGCTGATGGACCGCTGGGATGCAGACGAGGCGGTCGCGCTGATGAACTCGCAGCGGTGTACCCACATGGCGGGCGCCACACCGTTTCTGCAGCAGCTGTTGTCCGCCGCGCAGCGCGCCGACACCCACCTGCCCGACCTGAAGGTGTTCATCTGCGGGGGCGCATCGGTGTCGCCGTCGTTGATCCGCAGCGCCGCGCAGTATTTCGATCGTGCGGTAATCACCCGGGTGTACGGCTGCACGGAGGTGCCCGTCACGACGGTCGGCGCTCCCCGGCCGGACGAAGCCGGTCGCGCGGCGGACACCGACGGCAGGCCAGGGATCGCCGAGATCAAGCTCGTCGCGCACGAAGCCGCGCCTTCTGGCGACGGTGAGATCTGTGTGCGCGGTCCGCAGATGCTCCTGGGATACCGTCATACCGAAGACGGCGCTGAATCGTTCGATGCCGCGGGTTTTTTCCGCACCGGGGATGTCGGGCGCTGGGTCGATGATGAGTACCTGGTCGTGACCGGCCGGGCGAAGGATGTCATCATCCGCAGCGGCGAGAACATCTCGGCCAAGGAGGTCGAGGACCTGCTCGCCGACCACCCCGGCATCGCCGAAATCGCGGTGGTCGGGCTGCCCGACGAGCGCACTGGAGAGCGTGCGTGTGCGGTGATAGTTCCCGCGGGCGCGCAGAGCCCGGACGTCGCGAGCCTGCTCGCGCTCCTCGTGAGCAAGGGCGTCGCCAAATTCAAGGCCCCGGAACGGGTTGTGATCTGGGATGCCCTGCCGAAGAACGACGCGGGCAAGATACTCAAGCATCAGATCCGGGCGTCGCTGATGAAGGATGGGTGAGATGCAGGTCGCAATCGTCACGGGAGCAAGCAGCGGCATCGGCTTGGGGTGCGCCACAAAGCTCGCCGAGGCGGGCATGGCGATCGTCGGCACCGGCCGCGACGAGGGGCGGCTGGCTGAACTGGAAAGGGCCGTCGGCGATCCGGATCGCGTCGCGACACTTGCCGTCGATCTCACGGACGATGACGCGCCGCGGCGCATCGTGGACCTCGCGGTCGGCCGGTGGGGTCACATTGACTTCCTGATCAACAACGCCGGAGTGGGCAGCCCCAAGCCGCTGCACGAAACCGATGACGAAACCCTGGACTACTTTTTGGGTTTGATGCTGCGGGCGCCGTTTCGGCTAGCCCGCGACGTGCTGCCACACATGGCGCCGGGCTCGGCGATCATCAATGTGACGTCGACTTTCGCGGTCGTCGGCGGCCTGCGGGGCGGCGCCTACTCGGCCGCCAAGGGCGGTCTCACGGCGCTGACCACTCACATCGCTTGCCAGTACGGCGCGTCCGGCATCCGCTGCAACGCCGTCGCGCCCGGGGTGACGGTGACGCCGATGGTCGAAAAGCGTTTGGAGGATGAGCGCTTCCGCAAGATCAACACCGAGATGACGCCGCATCAGCGGTTGGGCCGCATCGACGACATCGCCAGCACCGTCGCCTTCCTGTGCTCGCCGGGCGGGAGTTTCATCAACGGCCAGACGATCGTCGTCGACGGCGGGTGGAGCTCGACGAAGTATCTTTCGGAGTCGGCGTTGGCGGCGCAGTGGATCGAGCGGTGAATCTGTTTGCGCTGCTCGATCAGGCCGCGAGTCGGTTTCCCGATCGCGGTGCGATGTTTCACGGGGATCGCCAGGTGTGCACGTGGGTTGAGTTGCGCGAGCGGGCCTTACGTTTGGCCGCGTCGATCCGACAACAGCACGGTGCGGGAGCGCGGATCGCCATCGCGACCCACAACCGCCCCGAGATCATCGAGTTGATGTTCGCGACCTGGGCCGCCGAGTGCGTCGTCGTCCCGATCAACTACAAACTGCATCCGCGCGAGATGGCGCAGATCCTCGGCGACGCGCAAGTGGCACGGGTGTTCGCCTCCTCGGCCATCGGCACCGAGCTCGCGCCGCTTACCACGGCGTCGACGGAAATCATTGGGTCCGAGGACTATTCGCGGCGATTCACCACCGGCGCGGCACAACCGCCGCACACCGATCCGGCCGCGCTGGCGTGGCTGTTCTACACCAGTGGGACCACCGGCCGATCCAAGGGCGCGATGCTGTCGCACCGCAACCTCATGGCGATGACGGTCGCGCACCTCGCCGACATCGACGCTGCTAACGAGGACTGCAGCCTGGTGCATGCGGCACCGATGTCGCACGGCTCCGGGCTCTACGTCCTGCCGTACGTGCTGCGCGCCGCCCGCCAGGTGGTGCCCGAGTCGGGCTCGTTCGAGCCCGATGAGTTCCTGGATGTCTGCGAACGTCATCCGGCCGCCCGCGCGTTCCTGGCGCCGACGATGGTGCAACGGCTGGTGGATACGGGCCGCAGCCGTCCGGCCAATCTGAAGGCGATCGTTTATGGCGGCGGCCCGATGTACGTGGATAGCCTGCGCAAGGCGATTGCGGCATTCGGCCCGGTCTTCGCGCAGATCTACGGGCAGGGCGAGTCACCGATGACCATCACCGGGCTGCGCCGCGCCGATCACGAATCGGATGACGACGCGATTCTGGGTTCGGTCGGTTATGCGCGGTCGGGGATGGAGGTCGCGGTGCTGGGGCCGGATGGCCGCCCGGCGCCGCTGGGTGAGATCGGCGAAATCGTTTGCCGCGGAGACGCGGTCATGTCCGGATATTGGCGAAATCCCGATGCCACGCACGAAACGCTCAAAGACGGCTGGCTCTACACCGGCGACATGGGTTCGTTCGATGCGCGCGGTTTTCTCACGCTGCGGGATCGGTCGAAGGACGTCGTCATCAGCGGCGGGAGCAACATCTACCCCCGCGAGGTGGAGGAGGCTCTGCTCGAGCACCCCGACGTCTCCGAGGCCTGCGTGGTGGGCACCCCCGACGCCGAGTGGGGTGAGGTGGTGGTCGCCTTCATCGTGGGCGCCGTCGAGCCCGCGGCGTTGGACGCACATCTGTTGCGGCGCATCGCCCGCTTCAAACGGCCCAAGCGCTACGAATTCGTCGACGCGCTACCGAAAAACAGCTATGGCAAGGTGCTCAAGCGGGAGTTGCGCGCCAGCTTGGCGCAGTGAACCCGGCAAGTTTGATCAGAGATCGGCGAAATCGATGATTCCGCGAATGTTACGGCCTTCGCGCAGATCCAGAAACGCCTCGTTGATCTGGTCGAGCTGGTAGTGCCGGGTGACCAACTCGTCGAGTTTCAGTGCACCTGCCTGATACATCGACAACAGCAACGGCACGCTGGTGCGCGGATTCATCCCGCCGTAGAGCGCTCCCCTGAGTTGTTTGGCAGACAGCACCATCTCCTGGAGGATGAGCGGGACCACGGGCTCACTGTAGGGGGTGATGCCGGTGACCACGCATGTTCCGCCTTTGCGGAGCAGCCTCATGGCCAACGGAATCAAGTCCACGTGCACCACGCCGGCGGTCACGACGACGCGGTCGGCCATGACGCCGGCGGTGATATCGGCCACCAGCGGTATGGCCTCCTCGGCGGAGACGGCGCTGTGCGTGGCACCGAAGATCTTGGCCGAATCTCGTTTATATTCAACGGGATCCACTGCGACGACATAGGTTGCGCCAGCGGCGCGGGCCCCCTGTAGGGCATTCATTCCGACACCGCCGGTACCTATTACCACCACGGTGTCGCCGGGCTCGGTGCCCGCCGATATCGTTGCGGAGCCCCAGCCGGTGCTGACGCCGCACGACACGAGTGAGGCGGCATGGAACGGGATCGTGTCGTCGATTTTGATGACGGACTTTTCGGTCAGTACGGCATATTCGGCGAACGTGCCGAGTTGACCGTAAGCCATGAGGTTCTCGTCGCCGAGATGCCGGCGACACGTTCCGTCGGTCGGCATCTCCCTCGAGAACAGAGTTGCGCCGGCGTCGCAGATGTAGCTCTGGCCGTTTACGCAGAACCGGCAACTGCCGCACGCAGGAATGAACGACATCGCCACGTGGTCCCCCGGCTGCACCGACGTCACACCGGGCCCGATTTCCTGGACGACGCCAGCGCCCTCGTGACCACCGAGCATCGGGAACCAGTCGGGCTCCGGGATACCGGTGGAGGCCAGCACCTCGGGGGTCGGCAACACGTCGCCGGTGACGAGGTGGTCGTCGGAGTGGCAGATGCCGGCAACGGCCATGCGCACCAGGACTTCACCGGCGCGGGGCGGATCGAGATCGACCTCGCGAATCTCCCAGTCCCCGCCGACCCCGCCAAGCACAGCGGCACGACACTTCATCGCGACCTCCCTAACTCGAAGTGACTCCGGATGCCGGCAAGCATCTTGACGTGCGCCTTGACCCCTTCGCGGATGGTCGCGCCGGCCAGTAGCCGCGGGGCGGTTATGCCTATCCGCTCGGTGACTTGGGTGCCGCCGTCGACCGGATCGAAACTCACCGTGCCGCGCAGTCGCACCCCGGGTGACTGATCGGCCTCGGTCAGCACGTCGCCGCGCGCGGGCACTCGCAGCCGGGCCCGATAGGTGGTACGTATGGTTAACGGCCCCAATGGAATTCGGTCTACTACGCGATAGGTCTGTTGGTAGCCATCCGGGGTTGCGCTGCGGGACACCGTTTCCACGGACACGATCAGCGGGTGCACGAGCTTGATGTTGTCCAGGTCCACGTAGAAGTCGCGGACGGCGTCGGGCGGCGCGGGCACGTGCTCAGACAGCGTCCGTTCGGCGTGGACGGTCCACCAACTCATAAGAGGAACCTAGCCCGACGACGATGCGCGCCGCGATGCGGCGGAGGAGGAGTCGGGCAATCGACCTAGCCTTGCGACAACGCCGCGCTTACCGTGGACTCACGAGCGAGCGGAGAAGACATGGGCACCCAAGGTCAAGTGGTCGAGCGCTACCTGGAATGCCTGGCCGCTCATGACTGGGACGGATTGGCGGACACCATCGCCGAGGAAGGCCTGATCCGGGAGGGGCCGTTTTGCGACGTGGTCGAGGGCAAGGCGCACTATGTCGC
>NZ_DASUHS010000031.1:0-4065 GCF_036273375.1 Mycobacterium sp.
CAAGGGGCGGGGGCGGAGGCCGTCGAAGACGATGTCCAGGGTGCGGCGGCGTAGCGCGGCGTCGTCGCCGAGGTGCTCGGCCGCGCGGGAGGTGCCGACCATCAGCGCGATCAGTTCCGTGACACCGACGTCCTCGCGGACAGCGCCGGCGTCCTGGGCCCGGCTGAGCAGGTTGTTGAGCGACCGGCGCACACCAGCGCTGACCTCGGCGCCCAGCCGCGGCACGTCCGCGCCCGCAGCGGCGAGAGCGTCACTGTAGGCGTTCTTCGCGGCGGCCATGTCCGCCCATTGGCTCAGGAAGGTGAAGAAAGCGCCTCCCGGGTCCTCGGCGCCGGCCCAGCGGTCGGCCTCCGCGGCGAAGCGGCGCATCCGCTCCAGCAGCACGGCTTCCAGCAGGGCTTCCTTGGTCGGGAAGTGGCGGAACACGGTGCCGATGCCGACCCCGGCCTCCTTCGCGATCTCCTCGGTCGGGACGGCGGTCCCCTTCGCGGCGAACACGGTCTCCGCGGCCGCGAGCACCCGCACCCGGTTGCGCCGGGCGTCGGCTCGCAGAGGTTTCGGTTCTGGCACGTCGACGATCGTAAGTCCTGGTGAAGGGAATCCCACCCACGATCGCGGAAAGTGATTGTCCATCTGCCCTGGACATCGCCAACCGCGTCAGCGATGGTGACCCATGGAGTGATGCCAGTCACAGGAGGCAACCATGGTGCTCGGTCGCGACGAGGCGCACAACGCCGTCACCGCCCAGAACAAGACCCAGCGAACCCAGGTGAGAAGAGCGGCCGTCGCCAGCGCGATTGGCACCACGATCGAGTGGTACGACTTCTTCCTCTACAACACCGCGGCGGCGTTGATCTTCCCGCACGTGTTCTTCCCGGCGTCGAGCAGCTACGCGGGCGCGATGCAGTCCTTCGCGACCTACGCCGTCGGGTTCGCGGCCCGCCCGGTCGGCGCGGCGATCTTCGGCCACTGGGGTGACCGGATCGGCCGCAAGGTCACGCTCGTCATCACATTGCTGCTGATGGGCATCGCGTCGGGCGTGGTCGGGTTCCTGCCCGGCACGGACCGGATCGGCATCGCCGCGCCGCTGATCCTGGTCGCGTTGCGGCTCGTCCAGGGCATCGCGATCGGCGGCGAGTGGAGCGGTTCGGTGCTGCTCGCGATGGAATGGGGCAACCAGCGTAAACGGGGCCTGCTCGGCAGCTTCGCACAGATCGGCGTCCCGGTCGGCCTGGTACTCGGCACCGGTGGCATGACATTGCTGTCCGCGGTGCTGTCGGACGACGCCTTCAACTCGTGGGGCTGGCGAATCCCGTTCCTGCTCAGCCTGGTGCTCGTCGCGGTCGGGCTGGTGATCCGGCTGCGGATTCTGGAAACACCCATGTTCGCTGCCGTTATGGCGCAAAAGCGCACCGCCCGCAACCCGGTCGGGGACGCGATCAAGCACCACTGGCGCGAAATCCTGCTGTCCGCGGGGCTGCGGTTCAGCGAGCAGATGCCGTTCTATCTGTTCACCAGCTATGTGCTGGTGTACGTCGTCGCCCAGCACCACTACTCGAAGACATTCGTCCTCAACGCCGTGCTGGTCGCCGCCGCGCTGGAACTGGCGACCATTCCGCTGTTCTCTCAACTGTCCGACCGTGTCGGGCGCAAGCGCGTCTACCTCACCGGCGCGGTGCTGACCGGGCTTCTGGCGTTCCCGTACTTCGCTGTGCTCAAGGGCGGTGGGCAGGTCGCGATCTTCGTCGCCATCGTCATCTCGATGATCCCGCACGCGATGCAGTACGGCCCGCAGGCCGCGTTCATCGGCGAGAGCTTCCCGACCCACCTCCGCTACGGCGGCGCGGGCCTCGGGTACCAGCTCGCGTCGGTGTTCGCCGGTGGTCCCGCGCCGCTGCTGGCGACGTGGCTGCTGCACGCCACGGGCACGCCGTACTCGATCGCGGCCTACATCGTGCTCGCCGCGGTGGTGACCGTCATCTGCGGCTGGCTGATCACCGACCGCTTCCGCGCCGACATCGCCGACGACGCCACCTACGCCCGCCCCGCCTGAAGCCTGTGGGCAAGTGCCGTGAAGGGCACCTTCACGGCGTTAGTTCCGTTCATTCCTGGTGGGGTGGCCCGTTGAGGGGTGAAAATGGGTGTTGGCTGCCCGTTGACGTCGTTGCTTCATGGTCGTGTGTGGCCGTGCGTTAGTCGGATGCTGGGAGCCGTGTGCGGGCCCTTGATTGTTGCTTCGAGCACGCGGATCAGATTTGTGTCACGCCCAGGTTCCCGCGGGCAGCCGCCTGAAGTGCCGCTGGCCAGGGAGGACCGATGCTCAAGCCGTCACAGGACACCGACGAGATCATCATGCGGGTGGCCGCGCTGGATATCGGCAAGGCCGAGGTGATGTGTTGTGTCCGGGTGCCGGACGGGGCCCACCCTGGAAAGCGGTTGCAGGAGGTGACCCCGTACTCGACGATGACGCGGTCGTTGCTGCTGCTGGCGGATCGGCTGGCCGGTCTGGGCGTGACGCGGGTGGTGATGGAATCGACGTCGGACTATTGGAAACCGGTGTTCTACCTGCTGGAAGCGCACGGTTTCGACACGTGGCTGGTCAACGCCAAGGACGTCAAGCATCTGCCCGGCCGCCCGAAGACCGACCGGCTGGATGCGGTGTGGTTGTGCAAGATCGCCGAGCGGCAGATGATCCGCCCCAGTTTCGTGCCCCCACCCCCGATCCGTCGGCTGCGGGATCTCACCCGGTACCGGCGGGATCTGGTGGAAGCCCGCACCGCGGAGAAACAGCGGGTGGAGAAGCTGCTGGAAGACGCCTGCCTGAAGCTGTCGGTGGTTGCGTCGGACATTTTCGGGGTCTCTGGGCGGGCCATGATGGCCGCGCTGGTCGCTGGTCAGCGGGATCCGGCGGTTCTGGCGCAGCTGGCCCGTGCCTCGCTGCGCCGCAAGATCAGCCGGTTGGAGGGGGCGTTGACCGGGCACTTCACCGACCATCACGCGTTTCTGTTGTCCACGATGCTGGCCAGGGTGGACGCGATCAGCGCGGACATCACCCGTGTCGAGGACAGGATCGAGGAGTTGGTTGCCCCTTTCGCGGGGCCGGTCGACCGGCTGGATGAGATCACCGGAGTGGGCCGGGCGGCCGCGCACGTGATCATCGCCGAGATCGGCCTGGATATGGGGCGATTCCCCACCCCGGGACACCTGTGCTCCTGGGCGAAGTTTGCGCCTGGGGTGTCGGAATCGGCGGGCAAGAAGAAGGGCACCGGGGGCACCGGTCACGGCAACCCCTATCTTGCCCGGGTGTTGGGTGAAGCGGCCGTCGCGGCCGGCAGGACCAACACGTTCCTCGGTGAGCGGTACCGGCGCATCGCCCGTCGTAGTGGCGCGAAGAAAGCCATCGTCGCGGTCGGCCGGTCCATCCTGGTCATCATCTGGCACCTGCTGTCCGACCCCGATGCCCGATTCCATGATCTGGGCGCCGACTTCTATCCACAGCACACCAACACCCAGCGCAGGATCCGCAACCACATCAGCCAACTCAACGCCCTGGGCTACCGAGTCACCCTCGAACCCGCCGCCTGAACACCCACCATCAACCACGAACCCGGCTCCACTGCGCTACGCCGGGTGCTTCGCCTGCCCAATCACCTTCGATTTTCGGATCAGAAGCCGTGAAGGTGCCCTTCACGGGACCTACGGGCGGGGGAAGGGGCCGTTGCCGGGGGTCTGCGGGGGTTGCTGCGTCGGGTACGGGCTGATCGGAGGCGGTGGAGTTGTGTAGTGCTGGCCCGGTTGGCGCAGCGGCAAACCCGGCTGCGGGCCGGTCTGCGGGCCTGACGGCGGAGGACCTGCCGGGCCGGGCTGCGCCGGGCCGGATTGTGCCGGGCCAGACTGGGGCGCCGGCTGCGAGGGCCGCTGCTTCTCCGTGACGGGCTCGTCTTCGGGAGCCTCCTGCGCTTCTTCGGGCTGGGGCGCCGGATTGCCACGGAGCACGTTCGCGGCGGGAGGCGCCGGCGGTGTCGAGCCGAGCGGGCCCGGAACCTCTTGGCGCGCAACCTTTTC
>NZ_DASUHS010000032.1:0-4395 GCF_036273375.1 Mycobacterium sp.
CAAGTATCGAGACCGCCTGTTCTGCGACGTGCGATCGGTGTCCGAGTGGCTCGTCGAACAGGTAAATCCGCGGCCGGACGCGCGAGTGGCGCTGGCAGTGGAAGCCGTCGGTGGTCCGGGGGTGGCGCGGCTGCTCGAATTGCTCTCCGACGGTGGATGGTTGGTCAGCTATTCCTGGGCCAGGGACGAACCCATGTGGGTCGACACCTCGAGGCTGGTCGCCAAGCACCTCACCGTCCGCGGATTCTTTGTCGGCGACTTCGACTACCGCGAGAAGGTGCTGCCTGTCATTCGTGAGGCGGCACCGCTGGTCGCCGACGGCACCCTCGTTGTCCCCGTGGCGGCCACGTACCCCCTGGAGCACATCCAGGACGCGGTGCAACATCTCCTCCGTGGCGGCAAGATCCTGCTGAAAGTGGCGGGGCGATGAACGCGCGCACAGCGGGCGGCTGACGATTCGCCACTTTCGTGAGACAAACCTGAGGCAAAGTTGTTCGCCACGAGCTGCGAACTGGCCCGCCACGTGCGAAAACCACCGCGTGTATGACGCCATCGATAAATGGGCCTATGCGCTCAGTCGGCCAGCCTCGCCCCCGCACGTTCTAATGACCAACGTGAACCGCCCCGGTGAGTTTTGATTTGAGGACTCAGCGGGCGGCTGGCCTAAGGTCGGGTCGTCCTGCTCTCCTCGGGGGCGGCCCAGTTTTAACGCCGGAACCGGTCGGGTAGATAGCCGGCGTGGGGGAAGATCATCGGATGGATCGATGGCAGACCGCTCAGGCTGTCGAGTTCACCCGGTTGTTGCGCGTCCAGCTGGTCGAGATGAACAGCAAGGTCGCGTGGATCGAGCGTCAGCATGTAAGGGCTAGCAACGCCCGTTCGGGCGCATTGCGAATGGAAGCAACGACGCTACGTCGAGACATCAGAGAGGCAGAATCTCTCATCGCTCGGCTAGAACACGACTATCTCGGTCGGGACCCCGTCGATCCATCTCCCCGACGGTTGCCGCCGAGGCCGGCGCCCCGTTAAGAACTCAGTTGGCTGATCTCCAGTAATCTTCTGCCAGCCTCCTCCATCCACGCGGCGACGTCGGCGTCCTGTGGGTCGGCGCAGAGGGCTAACGCTGCCCGCGCCAAAGACTGAAGAGCCATCATTTCGAGGTCGTCGGGGCACTCCTCGCCAAGAAGTTCAAGAACAGTGCCCGCCCACTTACACCGTTCCTTGGATACGTCGGCGGATTCGATTTCGCCTGGCTTCCAATCGGCCAGACTTCCAAGAAATAAGCGGATTACGGATCGCCGCTGCGGCCGAATCGTGCCCATCGCTCGACGCTATAGCAGCTGGACCGACGCAAGGCCCACGGATAGGACGCATGGCTGCGGAGAAGCTGCTGCGAACCTCCAGAGGCCTAGCTTCCATAGGCGCGGTTGGCCGGGCAAAGAAGGTCGCGTAGAAGGCGGTGCTGAAAACCATCGTCGTCCCGATAATGAGCGGGCCGAAGAGTAGAGGATGGTGTGCCATGGCCTCTGCAAGATAACGGCAGCACAGCAACAGGACTGCTAAGAACGCCGCCCCGAAGGTCACCAACCCCATCCGCGACCAGATCCGGCCACGCAACGGATCGCGCAATGCCGCCTCCACAGTCAGGCACAACACCGCACCCGCCACGAGGTCAACTCCGTAGTGGTAGCCGAAGCCAAGTGTCGCTGCGATGGTGCACACCATCCAGAACGTGCCGCCCGTGCGCAGCCAACGTGGTCCACGACGGGAATGGATGAAGACCGCCAGCGCCCAGGCCGTATGCATCGACGGCATGCAGTTACGCGGAGTTTGGTCGTCGAAGGCAACCGCTCTCGGTAACAGATCAATCGGCGGCAAAGCGTGTGGCCAGTAGTCGCCGACTTGAAAGCCCCGGCCCGCACCGCCGAACGCGAAATCGGGGCCGACTAATGGGAACAACACGTAGATCACGGGGCCGATCAGTCCGAGCAGCAGGAATGTCGGCACCAGAAAGTGACGCGGCCAGCCGACGGTGCGGACGTTGCGCAGCTGGTAGATCGCAACCACCATTGCCGCGATGGGCAACTCGATGTACACCCAGTGAAACGCGGCGTTAAGAACCGGTCCGCCTGCCTGGACGAGCCGGCCGAATAGCCAGGACGGCTGTGCGAGTGCGTGATCGGCTAAAAGCGCATACTCGTCGAACACCATTGGCCGAGTAATCGCGGTGATCCGCAACCAGGTATCGCCGACTTTTGTCGCGATGATGAGCAAAAGGCCGAAAGCGACTCCGCGGAAGGCGGGGGTGAGTTCGGCCTTCTCCCAGCGTTGCAATGCCACCAGAGCCAATCCGGTGAGCACGATCAGCGGCCCGTTGCCGAAAGCCAACACACCACCACGCAACAATCTCTCCACAGCGAAAACAACGTCGAGAACCACGGCCACCGACAGCGCGACGATCCGGCATCGGTTGGGCAATCCAGCCATGGCCACGCCGAAACCGACCCACGAGACCGTGGCCGACTTCGGGGCAGCGACGTAGTCGCTGAACAGGCTATGCAGCGGACCCTGAAATCCGGCATTGGTCGCAGTGACCTGCAATCCGACAAGCAACATGACAATCATCGCGACCGCGATCGTCGGCCAGGTGCGCGTCAGTTGCACACGCATCAACGCTCGTCGCACATCGCCGATGAACACCGGCAGAATTTTAGGTGTCAGATCGCCATCAGAGGCGTTAATCCCCCAGGAGGGCCACCACGGTGGGTTCGACAAGAAGCTCCGCCGACAATTGGGGTCGCCACATTTAAGCAATCAACTGAGTTTGAATTACCGTCTGACTTGGTCGGGCTGACAGGATTTGAACCTGCGACCACTTGACCCCCAGCTTCAATAGTGGGGTTCGAACGAACGTTCGCGAACATCAGCCATGCAGGTCAGCGTGATATCCGACGATCAGCGAACCGCGCCGGACACCCCCGATTCCGACCTGGTTGGGGTGCGCGTTGGGGTGCGCGGGTACCTCCGAATAACGCTGGTGGGACCCCAACGGGGACCGAGCGGCCCACAGCAAACCCCCCTCGCGCCGCAGCTGCAGTCAACCTGAAATTGGTAAGAGGCTTGCGAGGGGATGAGCCAATTCGACTATCGTCGTGGCGATCTCGACTGCTTTCGCTCCTTGCTCAGCAGTTATTTCGTCCCAACGTCGACCAGCCCTGCTGCGACCGTGACTAGCCGTATTGCGCACATTGATTAAGTCGGTCTGAACGCCGTCAGGCAGCAGACCGGGCCGGAGCAACTCAAGTAGTTCTCGCTTACCGCCAAGGGTGTTATAGCCACGGGTGAGCGCCTTCCTGACCGCCTCTTCGGCATGTGCCTGCTCGAGATGCCGGTCGACCAACGTTGTCATCGCAAGCTCGGCAGCAGTTCCCGCATCAAGTACCGCCCGCCGGATCTGACCTGCGTTTACAAGCGCCCGTGCATCGCGAATGAACAGCCATTCCGCAGGAGGCGGATCTTGCTCGCCGGTGGCGGTTACACACGCTTCCAGAAGGTCCAACTGCAACGTGCTCGCTGCAAAGCCCAACCTTGGCGGTGGGAAGTACGAGCGGTAATTCACGTTCGCCCGCTGCCCAGCAGTGTCACCCGTCCACGTCAACAGCGGCCTGGATCTGGTGGCACCACCGGGATATCCACCCAACCCGACGAAGTCTTGCGCTGTCAGGATGCCCACCCATGACGTGAACCGTTTCCACCAGTCATCAAGCTCGCTCAGGAACCCCTCGGCAGCAGCTTCGAACTGATCGCCATTAGCCGCGGCGAGCGTCGTATAGAAGCGGCATCGGACGACGACGGCGCAGTCCCTTGCGGACTCGGGATACACCTTTTCGGCTCTGCCGTCGTCAAGAATCGCGCCCCAGACAGGGCTGATGTGTTCTTCTTCAACACGCTCGTTCTCGTCCCTTGGGCCGTGAGCCCATGCAGGCGGGATCAAGTCCCATTTCGGCATGGAGGGTGGCTCACCCAGACGCTGCCTAATCTCCGGGGGGAACGGATCCGGTCTGTTATCGACCTGCGGTAAACCGATGGTGAGGTCATAGCTTGCGGTGCGTGAGGTGAACGTGCGACCCAAGCAGCCGATGCTCACGTATAGGCCTGAACCGCCAACAACAAAGTGACCTTCAAATGGCCACTTCATTGCTACGCCGTCGTCTGCCACCGGCTCACTCCAACGAGGAGGGCGAACAGTGAGTTAACACTGATGACCGCGCCAGCCGGTCCAGGCCAGGCGAGCTTCAGCCCGCCACCCACGTCCTCGACTTCCCGTTCGCGCATGTCTTCCGACGATAGCGTGGTGATCGCAGCGCGCTACACGCTTTCGACGTACATTGGCTG
>NZ_DASUHS010000033.1:0-5862 GCF_036273375.1 Mycobacterium sp.
TTCAGCGCACGCCCGAAGGGGTCGCCATCAGCGAGGAGGCCCCGTTCCTGGAGGCGGCGGCCAAGGCTATGGAGATCGACAAGCTGCGGGTCATCGATACAGGCCTGGATCCTGTTGTCGCCGAACGCGAGCAGTGGGACGACGGCAACAACACGCTGGCGCTGGCACCTGGTGTGGTCATCGCCTACGAACGCAACGTGCAGACCAACATTCGTCTGCGGGACGCGGGCATTGAGGTGCTGACCATCGCGGGATCCGAACTGGGTACCGGCCGCGGCGGGCCCCGGTGCATGTCGTGCCCGGTCGCCCGCGACCTGCTGGCCTAGAATGCTAGCGCCAGCTGGGCAGCCAGATCTCCATATTCCACGTCTGCTGCGAAATCGGCAGGCCGGTGAGCACCGGGAATAGCCACGCGAAGTTGGTGACCACCAACGCCACGTAGGCGCAGACGGCGATCAGCCCCAGCGTGCGTCGCTCCGAATTCGCCTGTAGCCGCAGCCGCCGGGGCGGGGCGCCCGGGGTGTAGAGAATGTCGCCGCAAATAAGCGCGATGGCCATCACCAAGAACGGCGCCATGGTCGCGGCGTAGAAGAAGTACATCTGCCGGTCGATGTCGGCGAACCAGGGCAGCCAGCCCGCGCAGTAACCGACCAGCACCGCGGCGTAACGCCAATCGCGGCGCACCAGCATGCGCCACAATGCGAAAAAGAGGACGGGCACCGCCAGCCACCACATCGCCGGGGTGCCCACCAGCATCTCGGCCTTGACGCACGATTGCGCGCCGCACCCAGCGACGTTCTGCTCGTCGATGGCATAGAGCACCGGCCGCAACGACATCGGCCAGCTCCACGGTTTCGATTCCCACGGGTGATAGTTGCCGGCGGAATTCGTTAAACCCGCATGGAATTGGAACGCCTTGGCGCTGTAATGCCAGAGCGATCGGATGGCGTCGGGCAGGGGCACCACCGACTGGGGGCCGATCGTCTGGCCCACCTCGTGGCGGTCGATGGCGGTTTCGGAGGCGAACCACGGTGCGTAGCCGGCCAGATACACCAACACCGGCATGACGGCCACCGCATACGCGGTCGGGACGAGGTCGCGCCGCAAGGTCCCGAGCCAAGGCCGGGTCACCTGGTACTGGCGCCGCGCGGCCACGTCGAACGCCAGCGACATGGCGCCGAAGAACAGTACGAAGTACAGGCCGGACCACTTTGTGCCACAAGCCAATCCGAGGAGGATCCCGGCGCCGAAGCGCCACCACCGCACGCCCAGCCGCGGCCCCCACGCCGTGTCGGCGTTGCGGCCCTCCTGCAGCGCGATGTGCATCCGCTGCCGAACCTGGTCACGGTCGACGATCAGCGCGCCGAACGCCGCGACCACGAAAAACGTGAGGATGCCGTCCAGCAAGGCGGTCCGCGAGGCCACAAAGCTGACGCCGTCGCAGATCACCAGCACACCGGCGATCGCACCGATCAGCGTCGAACGGCTGATCCGCCGGACGATCCGCATCACCAGCGCCACCATGACCACGCCGAGCAATGCGCCGGTGAACCGCCAGCCGATGCCGCTGTAGCCGAAGATCGCCTCGCCGAGGGCGATCAGTTGCTTGCCGACCGGCGGGTGGACCACCAGGCCGAACCCGGGATTGTCTTCCACGCCGTGGTTGTGCAGGACCTGCCAGGCCTGCGGCGCGTAGTGCTTTTCGTCGAAGACCGGGGTGCCGCCATCGGTGGGTGAGCCCAGGTTCAGGAACCGGGTCACCGCCGCCACCAGCGTGATCACACCGGTCACCACCCAGCCGCGGACCTGATCGGTCGGCCCGAAATCGGCCACCGGCACCAGCGGCCCGGGGCTGACGACGGGCACCACGTGCTCCTCGTCGGCACCCTCCATGTTCAAGGCGGATTCGCGGGGCGGGGCGGTCATCACGTCGATCGTAGGCTGTCAACCATGACCACCGGCCGCCTGTTGCTGGGCGCGACGCCTCTGGGCCAGCCGTCGGATGCCTCCCCCCGCCTGCTGGACGCCCTGGCCCGAGCCGACGTGGTGGCCGCCGAGGACACCCGTCGGGTGCGCACCCTGGCCAAGGCCCTCGACGTGCGGATCACCGGTCGGGTGATCAGCATGTTCGACCAGGTCGAGAATGCCCGGGCGGAGTCCGTGATCGAGGCGATCCGCGCCGGCGCGACGGTGCTGGTGGTCAGCGACGCCGGGATGCCGCTGATCAGCGACCCCGGCTACCGGCTGGTGACAGCCTGTGTCGAGGCCGGCCTGCCCGTGGGATGCCTGCCGGGACCGTCGGCGGTGACGACCGCGCTGGCCCTGTCCGGTCTGCCGGCCGAGAAGTTCTGCTTCGAGGGGTTCGCGCCGCGCAAGAAGGCGGCGCGGCGGACCTGGCTGGATTCACTGGCCGACGAGCGGCGCACCTGTGTGTTCTTCGAATCGCCGCGCCGGTTGTCCGCCTGCCTGCGGGAAGCGGTCGAGCGGCTCGGCGGTGCACGCCGGGCGGCGATCTGCCGGGAGCTGACCAAGGTGCACGAGGAGGTGGTCCGCGGATCGCTCGACGAGCTGTCGGCGTGGGCGGCCGACGGTGTGCTCGGTGAGATCACCGTGGTGCTGGCCGGCGCCACCCCGAGCGCTGACCTGCCGTCGCTGGTCGCCGATGTCGAGGAGCTGGTCGCGGCCGGCACCCGCGTCAAGGACGCCTGCGGTGAGGTGGCCGCCGCCCATCCAGGGGTGCGTTCGCGCCAGCTCTACGACGCGGTGCTGCGGTCGCGACGCGACTGAGGCTGCTCGGTCAGCCGGCCGGGCTCGCGGCGGCGATGGACGGCAGCCCGACGATGGGGGACGCCTTGTGGAGGCATTCGGCCCACTCGGCGTCCGGGTCGGAGTCGGCGGTGATGCCGCCGCCGACGCCCAACACCGCGCCACCCGCGGCATCGAATTCGACGGTGCGGATCGCGACGTTCAATTCGCAACCGGCCACGGGTGATGCCAATCCGATTGTGCCGCAATATATTCCACGGAGATTCGGTTCCCATTGCGAGAGCAGTTGGCGGGCACGGTGTTTGGGCGTCCCGGTGACCGAGGCCGGCGGGAAGGTGGCGTCCAGCAGCGCCGACGTCGGCAGCTCGGTGGGGACCTGCGCGGACACCGTCGACACCAGGTGCCACACGCCCGGGGCCCGTCGCACCACCAACAGTTCGGGCACGGTCACCGTGCCGACGATCGCCACCCGGCCCAGGTCGTTGCGCACCAGGTCGACGATCATGATGTTCTCGGCGACCTCTTTGGCGGATGCGCGCAGCGCCGACGGCCAGGCATCCAGGGGCAGCGTGCCTTTGATCGGGCTGGACGTGACGACCGTGCCGCGCCGCCGCAGGAAAAGCTCCGGCGACAGCGATGCCACCGCACCCCACGTGCCGGCGACGTAGGCCGCGCGCGCCGGAGAGTTGCGCGCGACGCCGTCGATGAAGAAGTCCAGCGGAGCGCCGGTGACGGTCCCGGTGAACTGCGTGCAGACGCACGCCTGGTACACCTCGCCGGCGCGGATGGCTTCCAGGCAGGCCAGCACCCCGTCACGATGTGCCGCCCGGTCGGCGATGCCCCAATCGATGTGGCATTCGCGCGCCGCGGCCGCCGACGCGGCCAGCGCGGTGGCGAGCCACTGCGGCATCGGCGCGCCGGAGAGGCTCTCGTACCACCAGTGGCCGTCGCGGTCGCGGCGCAGCACGCAGTCGGTCCAACCGCCGGCGGCCGCGGGAATGCGGTTGGGCTGCGCGTCGGCGCCGGGGTCGGGATAGGACAGGTAACCGATCCAGCCGCCGCCTACAGCGTGCGGCTCCAGCGTCCGCGACGCCTGGACCGCGAACACGTCGTCGACGTGCACGGGGCGCACCGACAGGCTCGGCGCGATCACCGCCAGGGCGCCGAACCACTCACCGGTCAGCGCGGCCGGCGCCGGCAGACCGAGCCGGCGGGTGGCGTCACCCAGGGCGCGCAGCACCTGGGGTGCGGCGCCAAGATCGCCGAGCCGGTCGATTCGCACAGCCCTAGCTTGTCAGAGCGGCGGCGTTTCGCACCCCCGTGTCCGCTCGCTCAGCCGCGGCTGATGTCGCGGGCGGTGGCCAGGGCGGCCAATTTCTGCGGGTTGCGCATCACATAGAAGTTGGTGATCTTGTCCTCGGCGATTTCCAGCGTGATCACGCCTTCGAGCTGTTCGTCGAGGTAGAGCAACACCGCCGGGGCGCTGTTGCAGGTCACCATCTCCACCCGCATCGTGCCGAGGGCCGGGGCCCGGCGCATCAGGCCGGCGATCGCGCGGGCGACCTTTTCGGCGCCGACTACCGGCCGGCGGGCGGCGCTCACCACGCCACCGCTGTCGGCCGTCCAGGTGGCGTCCGGGGCGAGCATCGTCATCAGCGCCTCCACGTCACCTCCGGCCGCCGTCGCCAGAAACTGTGCGGTGATTTCGGCGTTGCGTTCCGGGTCGACCGAGTCGAATCGCTTCCGTCGGGCCCGCACGTGTTCGCGGGCCCGGTGCGCGACCTGCCGCACGGTGGGCGCCGGCCTGCCCACCGCCTCGGCGATCTCGCCGTAGTCGAAACCGAACACCTCGCGCAGCACGAACACGGCTCGTTCGTCCGGGCTCAACGTCTCCAGCAACACCAGCATCGCCATCGAAATCGACTCCGCCAGAACGACGTCGGCCGAGGCATCCTTCTCGTCGAGCAGCAGCGGCTCGGGCAGCCATGGCCCCACGTAATCCTCGCGCCGGCGAGCACCGGCCCGCAGCGAGTTCAGCGCCTGGCGGGTGACCAGCTGGGCCAGGTACGACTTGGTGTCGCGCACCGTCGCCAAGTCGACCACCGCCCACCGCAGATAACTGTCCTGCAAGACGTCGTCGGCCTCGGTCGCCGAGCCCAGCATCTCGTAGGCGATGGTGAACAGCAGTGGCCGCAGCAAGGTGAACCGTTCGGCGTGCTCGCTGCCGGTCGGTGCCTGCGTCATCGCGTGGCGACCGCCTCGCCGGCCGGTGACTGCGCGGGCCGCTTGCCGCCCTTGATCCAGCGGTACGAACCCGGCTTGGCGGCCTCCCGCCGGATCGCCCACAGCGTGCCCTTGCAGATCGCTTCCTTGACCGACGCCGCAGTCCGACCCCCGAGGAACATGTTCACCGGGGTGTCATCGGTGTGGGAGAACTGCACGGTGGCGTGGGTGCGACCCAGGCTGATGCACTGCCCGGCGAACGCCTGGCTCAGCGCCGCGGGATCGTCTCCGGCGATGCGGCTGATCACGGTGTTGGCGGCCTGGACACCCATCGGGCCGGCGGCCTGGCAGCTCATCCGCAGCGGCTGGCCGGACGGCGCGGCGGCGTCACCCGCGGCGACGACACGCTCGTCGTCGATGCTGGTGAGCGTCTCGTCGGTGAGCAGCCGTCCCATCGCGTCGGTGTGCAGGCCGCTGCGGGTGGCCAGGTCCGGCACGGCGAATCCGGCCGTCCAGATGGTTGCCGCGCTGGGCAGCACCACGCCGTCGGTGAGCACCACCGCATCCCAGCGCACCTCGGCCACCGCCACGGACTCCAGCACGTTGACACGCAGGCCTCGCAGCCGCTTGGCCACCGAACGCCGGCCCCGCTTGCTCAGCGACGGACCGAGCACCGGGCCGCAGACCAGGGTCACCGGGCGCCCGCCCTCGGCCAGCTCGGAGGCCGTCTCGATGCCGGTCAACCCGCCACCGACCACGGTGATGGGTGCGGGCAGCGGCAGATCGGTGAGCGCGTAGTGCAGCCGCTGCGCGCTTTCCAGGTCGGCGACCGAATGCGCGTATTCGGCGTAGCCGGGCACCGTCGTTGCGGTC
>NZ_DASUHS010000034.1:0-57967 GCF_036273375.1 Mycobacterium sp.
GACAAGACCGAACTGACCCGCGCGCTGGAATGGATGGAGTGCGAGAAGATCCTGCTGTACTCCTCGGACTACCCGCACTGGACATTCGACGACCCGCGCTGGCTGGTCAAGCACCTGCCGAAGCACGCGCGCGATGCAGTGATGTACAAAAACGGCATCGCGACCTATCACCTGCCCGAGACCGTTCCGGTCCTCGAGGGTCAGACCCGGGTGCTCTGAGTTGACGGAAGAAACCAAACGGCCCGAGCCACGCCTCGCCCAGGGCCGCGAGCACGTCGTCGCAACCGTAGACGAAATCCCGCCCGGCACACACAAGCTGGTACCGATCGGACGGCACGGCGTCGGCGTCTATAACGTCAACGGCACCTTCTACGCCATCGCGAACTACTGCCCCCACCAAGGCGGTCCGCTGTGTTCGGGGCGAGCCCGGGGGCGCACGATCGTCGACGAGACCGCGCCGGGCGACTCCGTCATGGTGCGCGACCTGGAATACATCTACTGTCCCTGGCACCAATGGGGTTTCGAGCTGGCGACCGGTACCACCGCGGTCAAGCCCGAATGGAGTATCCGTACCTATCCGGTGCGCGTCGTCGGCAACGACGTTTTGGTTCAGGCCTAGCTACAGGAGAATCGCGTGCCTTCTATTGAGATCAACGGGGGAAATGTCGTCTACGAAATCCTCGGTGACTCTGGCGATCTCATTGCTTTGACGCCGGGCGGCCGGTTCAGCAAGGAGATCCCCGGTCTGCGTCCGCTGGCCGACGCCCTGGCCGCGGGTGGTTATCGGGTGCTGCTGTGGGACCGGCCCAACTGCGGCGCCTCCGATGTGCAGTTCTACGGACAGAGCGAGTCGCATATGCGCGCCGAGACGCTGCACAAGCTGGTGACCGGCCTGGGCTTCGAACGCTGCATTCTGGCCGGAGGGTCCGGCGGCGCAAGGGATTCCATGCTGACCACGATGCTCTACCCCGAGATGGTCACCAAGCTCGTGGTGTGGAACATCGTCGGCGGCACCTACGGCACCTTCGTGCTGGGCTCCTTCTACATCATTCCCAGCATCCTCGCGGTGCGCGGCACCGGCATGGACGGCGTGGTGAAAGTAGCCGAATGGCGTGAGCGCATCGAGGAGAATCCGGACAACAAGCAGCGGTTCCTCGACTTCGACTCCGATGAATTCCTCAAGTTGATGCTGCGCTGGCTCAACGCCTTTGTCTCCAAGCCGGGACAGACGATTCCGGGCGTCGAGGACGAGATGTTCGACCGGATCAAGGTTCCCACGTTGATCATTCGCGGCGGCGAGAACGACATGGATCACCCCAAGCGGACGTCGCTGGAAGTCAGCTGCCTGATCAAGGGATCAAAGCTCATCGATCCGCCCTGGCCCGAGGACGCTTGGGAGCGTGCGTCCGAAGACCGCGCCGCCGGCCGGGTGCAGCACTTCAACATGTTCGACACCTGGGTGCAGGCGGCACCCGCGATTCTCGAATTCCTGGGCTCGTGATTGCGCTACACGGTGCGAATGTGGACCTCACAGTTGAGCGACGCCTCCAGCGCCGTGTGCACTCGGCTTTCCGGAATCCGTTCGAGGTCCTTCTCACGCAGCGTCACGTGGACGATGTCGAATCCGTTATCACCGTGCGTGCGTTCGATGTCACCGGTCAGCCCGAACGCGGACAGCACACCGTGCGCGTCGTCGTCAGTCCCCCGGCTGACAAAGGTGATCACACCCGGGACGGGGCCGACGCTGAACACTTTGGTGCACAACTCGATCGCGGTGGTTCTGGCCGTGTCGCCATCTTCGGCCGCAATGAGCAGTGCAACCTCGCGGCGACTCGCCGGCAGGGATGCGAGGTCGTTTTCGACTACGCCGACGCCGGCCTCGCCCGCAACCTCGAGGAGAGTTGCCATGCCGTCACGTAGTTGCGCAGGCGTCAGCACGCTGTCCGGGTCGACGTTGACACGCACCACCGCAGTTCGCATGTGCGCAAGCCTAACTAAGACGATGGCAGGCCAGCCGTGAACACCACTGAATCCACCAACGTCACCACGGCCAGCGCGCCCGGGTGCAAGCCGCGCCTGCTGAGTGAGCAGCCCGGTCGGGAAGATCTGGCGGCCTATCGAAAGCTCGGCGGCTACCACCCGCTCGGCAATACCGATGAATTTCTGAGCGAAGTCGAATCCAGTGGCCTGGCCGGCCGCGGCGGTGCGGCATTTCCGTTGGCGGTGAAGTTACGAACGGTGCGCGACAACGGACCCTTGCTAGGTATTCCCGTTGTTGTCGCGAATGGCGAAGAGGGAGAACCGGCTTCGGTCAAGGACCGCTGGCTGCTACGTAGCCGCCCTCACCTAGTCCTGGACGGACTGCGGCTCGCCGCGGCGATCGTGGCCGCTGACCGCGCCTACATCTACGTGTCCGACCGGGAATCGGCGCACAGCGTCGAAGCCGCGCTCGGCGAGCTGGATCCCGACGCGCTCGGCGTCACGATCGACATGCTCACCGTGCAGCCGGGATACGTGGCCGGCGAAGAGACGGCGGCGGTTCGTGCCATCAACGGCGGCCCGGCCAAACCGACAGACAAACCGCCGCGGCCCTTCGAGGCGGGAGTCGATGACCGGCCGACGTTGGTGAGCAATGTCGAGACTCTGGCGAACTTGCCCTACCTGCAAAGCCATGGCTCGGCCGATTATCGGTCGCAAGGCACGACGCCGTCGCCAGGAACCTTCCTGGCCACCATCACCGGGGCCGGTAAGCCACCTGTCCTCTACGAACTCCCCCACGGCTTGGCGTTCACCGAACTGCTTGCTTTACATGGCGTTTCGGCCGACCAGGTGCGCGGAGCGTTGATGGGCGGCTACTTCGCCGGTCTGCTCAACCGCTCCGTGCTGGAGACGACCCTGGACCACGAGACGATGCGACGTGTCGGCAGCGGCCTGGGCTGCGGCGCGATCTCGCTCATCACCGACGACTGTCCCGTGGCGGTAGCGGCATCGGTGCTCGCGTACTTCGACCGCGAAAACGCCGGGCAGTGCGGATCGTGCTTCAACGGGACGGCGGCGATGGCCGCGGCCGCCGGGGCGCTGCGCGACGGCGCTGCGACGACAGAAGATGTCCAACGGTTGCGCCGTTGGTCGGTGCTGCTGCGTGGACGCGGCGCGTGCGCAACGCTGGATGCCGCCACCAACGTTGCCGCCAGCCTGCTCGATCAGTTCCCGGACGAAGTAAGTGTGCATCTAGACGGCACGTGTCCGGACTGTGCGCGCGGCGCGTTCCGCGCGGACCGTCCCTACGAGGCGGAACCTGTGAGGCAAGCATGAAAATCCGTCTGGACCGCACCATTTGCGACGGCTTCGGAATCTGCGCCAAGCACGCGCCGGGATACTTCTCGCTAGATGACTGGGGGTACGCATCCCTCATCGGGGACGGCACGGTGGCGGAGTCGGATCGCGACGCGGTCATGCGGGCGCTGCTCGACTGCCCCGTACACGCCATTGCCGAAATCGGTCAGCGCACCAACCGCGCTGCTCAGCACCCGCTCGCCGACACCGAGGATCCGGCCGAACACCTCAAAACCGAAGAGAACGAGGCGGAGTGGGGATTCACGCGCTGAGCCGTCCGGATAAGTAGTTCCGTGCAACTCGCCTTTGACGCCGACGTGGAAGCGTTTCGCGCGGAGTTCGTGAGCTTCCTGAACGAACACCTCCCGACGCAGGCCCAAGCCGCGGAGCGGCCGTCGTCGACCTCGCACGTGCCCGAATGGTCGCGCCGCTGGCAGCGGCTCCAGTTCGACCACGGGTGGCTGTTGCCGGGCAACCCGCCGGAATTCGGCGGCCGCAACGCAAACATCTTGCAGCAGTTCGTACATCGCGAGGAGCTGTCGCGCCGCCGGATCTATCACTGCTTCAATCCGCAAGGCGTCGGCATCATCGCGGCGTCGCTGTTGTCCTTCGGCACCGAGGAGCAAAAGCAGCGTTGGGCCGTCCCGATCCTGCGCGCCGAAAGGACCGCGTCACTGGGAATGAGCGAACCCGGAGCCGGCTCCGACCTCGCTGGGTTGCGGACCAAGGCGGAGTTGATCGGCGATGAGTTCGTGGTCAACGGGCAGAAGGTGTGGACCTCCGGCGCGCATGACGCCGATATCATTCTGACCTTTGTTCGCACGGACCCAAACGCCCCCAGGCACAAGGGAATCAGCGCGCTGATCATCCCGACCGACACTCCGGGGGTGGTGCGTCGCCCCTTCCCGTCGGTCTATGACTCCGAGGAGCTGGACTTCAACGAGGTGTTCTTCAACGATGTCCGGGTGCCCGCGGAGAATCTGGTCGGCCCGCTCAACGGCGGGTGGCAGGTGGCCAACGGCTCACTCGGCCACGAGCGCACCCTGATGTGGATGGCCTTCGCAAACCGGCTCGAGCAACTGCTCGAGGACTACCGACCGGCGGATGCGGTGAACGCGGACCACTACGCGACCATTGTGATGGACTACTACGCGCTGCGGCTGCTCGGTTCGGCTGCGCTGGGGCGCGCGGCCCGGGGTGAGGTAGACGTTGCGGCGTTGTCCGTGCTGAAGGTCTTTGGTTCGGAGGCCGAGCAGAGCGCGCTGCGGCACGCACTGGACGCGGCGGGGGTCGAGGGTTTACGCGACAGAGTGCTCACGGCCCCGTACAACCCTTACGCCCCCGATCTTTTCACCGCCGGCTGGTTCGCGCGCTACATCAGCAGCTACGCAGGCACAATCGCGGGCGGCACATCGGAGATCCAGCGCAATATCATCGCCCAGCGCGTCCTCGGCCTGCCACCCCGCTGATCCTTTACGCGGGCGCTCACAAACTTGGACACAGGGACGACAGGAACTCCTGCGTTCGACGTCGCGATTTACTCCGCTCGCTGATGTCCTTGCCCAGCGGCACGATTCGCACCGCGAGGTCGGTGACGCCCGCGTCGCGATACCGGTTCAGCCGATCCAGGACGGCCGCCTCGTCACCGGCCGCCATGGTGTCGCCGACATCTTGGGCGTCACCCTGCTGCAGCAGCCGCACATAGTTCGGCGAGAAATCCGCGTGCCCGAGCACCTCACTGGCGTAGCCGCGAGCATCGTCGGTCTCGCTATTCGAGCAGAGTGCGACGGGAACCCCCGCGACGATCCGTGGCGCGGGCCTCCCGGCCCGGTCAGCCGCCGCAGTGATGCGCGGAACGACGTGGTCGCCGATTGCCCGCTCGTCCGCCATCCAGAGAATGGTGCCGCCGGACCGCTCGCCGGCGAGTTGCAGCATTGTCGGGCCGAGCGCTGCCAACAACACCGGAACCTCGAACGCATCCGTGACATCGACCGGCGAATGGACGCAATAGTTTTCATTGTCGACATCGACGCTCCCCGGCCCGGCGAAGGCCGCGCCGAGCACGTCGAGGTAGTCACCCATCAAACGTGCCGGCCGATCATAGGGCAATCCCAGTTGAGAGCTGACGATCCAATGATGCGAGGGCCCGAGGCCGAGCGTGAACCGCCCGCCGCACACAACCTGGGTGGTCAGCGCTTGTTGCGCCATGATCATCGGATGGCGCGTCTGAATCGGAACGACGGCCGTTCCGATCTCGATACGATCGGTGGCCTGCCCGATCAGCGCTACGGCCGTCAACGCGTCGAGATATCCGGGGACCTGAGGCATCCAAAACGACGTGAAACCATCGCTTTCGGCCGCGACGCCATCGGCTATCAGCCCGGCAAGCCGATCGGCGCGCGAGCGCTCCTTGTCGGAACCAACCATCAAGCCGATGCGCACGCGACCCCTTCCCTATGGCACATGACGATCCCAGTCGTACGGAACGACCGCGAAAAATGGTGCGGCAAACAGAGGTTCGACGTCCGACCCGGCCCAGCGCGCCTGGAGCACTGGGCGCAGCCGTTGCGCGGTGGCGATCGGATCGTCATCGAGGAAGCAGTATGTGATCGTCTGGTTCTCTTGAGCACTGGCCAAGCTGGCGTCTACCCGAAGTGATAATCCGGACCAGACACCTGCGACACCGTCGACGTCCACCAGCGGGTTCGGCGATGCCGATCCGCGCTCGACCAATACGAACGCGCCCCGCACGGGCAGCCAGGGCAGAACGTCAGACCCGACCCTGACGCGCGGTGCGGCCGCTTTGCGTCGCACCTCATACACGCCGCGCTCCACCGGTGGCAGCAGCGGGAGTTTGCGGCCGGCATTCCCCAGTGCCGTTGATAACTCGTTGAAATCCTGTAGACCGGCCGTGCCGGTGAAGAAGTAGGTCATCACGTGGTCGACCACATCCAACGGCCCCTCACTGAGCGCGCGTGCTGAGCGACAGGCCGGAGTGGACACCAGGCGCAGCGAGGCGCGTACCGCGGATAACCGATGTTGCTCCGGGCGGTGATCAAGGGTGTGCCAACGCAGGTACTCGGCGTCTTTTCCGTCGGGGTGCCGCGTCGCCATCGAGACGAACAGCGTGCTGATCTCGCCTCCGCCGGCGGCAAGAATGGCACCGACCTCGTCCGATGGCGTGCCGGGAAGGTGCATAGTTTAGGTCCTCAGGATTTCGTCGAATCATGCTGGGGCAGCTGGATTTCGGGGTGGCGAGCCGCGACCATGCGGCGGAAGCCGTCACGCCAGGACACCTTCGTGCGGCCCAGGACCTCGTGCATGTGGGTGACGTCGGGCCATAGCGGGGTGTGCGCCTGGTGTGTGTACTCGAAGATCGGCTCGACACCGACCAACTCACCCATGAACGCGCAGTACTCCTCGACGCTTACGGTCTCGCTACCGGCCCAGTTCACCACGACGGGCGGGATCGCGGCGACCTCCATCGCACGGATGCCGAGTTCCACGTAGTCGTCTTCGTAGATTGGGTTGTAGTTGTTCGGCTTGTCCGGATGCAGCCGAATGGGCTTGTTCGCCAATATCGCATCGAGACGATCGGCGGGCGCACCGCCCTGGGGTCCGTACGTCGAACAAATCCGAATGATGGTGAGCGGAACCTGGTAGTGGTTGGAGATCCAGGTGCACACCGCTTCGGCGGCAACCTTGGAGAAGCTGTAGTTCGCACGCAGCGGCGCCCCCGGCGGATCAGCCTCCGTCAGCGGTCGGTGGCCCTGGTAGGCGTAGATCGAGCCGGTAGAGCAGAAGACGAAACCCTTTGCGGCGCGGCAGTGGTAGAGCAATTCGCCGGACGCCTGTGCATTTGTTTCCACGCAACGGTTCCAGTCGTCGGCCCCAGGGTCAACGGCCGCATGGAAAACATAGGTGAAATCGTCCGGGATAGCGGAGAAGTCGCCGACACCGACGTCCAGCGCCACGGGTTTGATCCCGGCGTCCGCGAGTTTTTGCCGGGCCGCGGGATCTTTCAGGCGAGCGGCACCCCATACCTCGTTTCCCGCTGCCGCCAGGGCACGCGCGATGGGGAACGCGATCTTGCCGGTCGCCCCAGTGATCAGGATCTTGTGTGCGTCGAGCAACCAGCCCCTCCGAATGTTAAGTACTTGATACCGCGGTTGCGAGCATAACTCCCGGCCGAATGGAAATGCCACGACAAGCCGGCCTCGGTGCTGTGTCGCTCGAATCTGGTCGTGGCGGTATCGACGGCATATGCTGAGACCAGCCAACGCGGGGATGGCGCCAAGGGGAGGCCCACCATGAGGTGGTTTTTTCGTCTGACCGCTGTCAATGCGGTCACCTTCGTGGCGATGGCGGTCGCGGTGATCGCGACCCCGGGAATCAGCTCCGCGGACTGCGATCCCAACATGTCGTTCAATGTGACGACGTTCGAGTGCAAACCGCCGCCGGCGTTGCCGGATTGGTACACGCAACCGCCTGCATATGCGCCGTCGTTTGCCGGGCAGGACGTGCCGCCCCCACCGCCACGGCCATGGTGGTCACCGAACGCACCGATGTGGAGTGTCGGCTTTCACCAATGGGGTGCCTATTTCAACGGCGTCTGGGTGCCGTACTAAAGGGGCGCCCGACCTCATCTGACATGCAGCACGAGCACTGCCAATGCCATCTAGATCGCGCCTGTCTGATAACGTAATTCTCCAATTTGCATAATGGCCCTCCCGGGCCAGCAGCCTACTCGCGGAGGTGACGTGTCAGCAGCCCCGGGCCGCCCTCTGCCCCTGATCACGCAGGACAACGAATTCTTCTGGACCTCGGGCGCCGACGGAAAGCTGAGGTTGCAGGAATGCAAAGCCTGTGAATCGCTGATCCATCCGCCGGCGCCGGTATGCCGCTACTGCCGCTCATTCGATGTGGGGGTGCGCGCGGTCTCCGGCAGGGCGACCCTCGCCGGCTTCACCATCAACGAGCGGTTCAGTCTGCCCGGCCTGGCGGCGCCCTACGTGATCGCCCAAGTGGCTATCGCCGAGGACCCCCGGGTGCGACTGACCACCAACATCGTCGAGTGCGATCCCGATCAGCTCGAACTCGGACAGCAGGTCGAGGTCGTCTTCGAGCAGGTCGAGGACGTGTGGTTTCCGCTGTTTCGGCCCTTGCAGGAGGAAGGGGCCGACACCGAGCCCGGTCAGCTGCCGGTCGACGAGGTCGCGCCGGACCGCTTCGGCGAATACGTCCGGCCCATGCTCACCCCGGAGAAGTTCGAGGACAAGGTCGCGCTGACCGGCATCGGCATGTCGCCGATCGGACGCCGGTTGATGCAGCTGCCACTTGCGCTGACGGTGCAGGCATGCGAAGCGGCCATCGCCGACGCCGGCCTCACGTACGCCGACATCGACGGCCTGTCCACCTATCCCGGCGCGATCAATGTCGGCGGATTTGGGGAGGGCGGCACCACCGCCCTCGAGGGCGCGCTCGGTATTCGGCCGACATGGCACAACGGCGCCATGGAGACGTTCGGCCCGGGCGGCTCGGTGATCGCCGCGATGCTTGCGGTCGCATGCGGTTTGGCGCGTCACGTGCTGTGCTTCCGCACGCTGTGGGAAGCCACCAACGCCGAGCTGATGAAGCAGGGCAAGACCACTCCGTCGATGGGCCGGATGTCGGGCTGGCAGATGCCATTTGGCGCCACGTCTGCGGCGCACACCCTGGCCATGAACGCGCAGCGGCACTTTCACCGATACGGCACCACGAAGGAAACGCTGGGCTGGATCGCGTTGAACCAGCGCGCCAACGCCGAACTCAACCCCACCGCCATCTACCGGTCGCCGATGACGATGGACGACTACCTCAGCGCGCGGCCCATCACCACCCCGTTCGGCCTCTACGACTGTGACGTGCCCTGCGATGGCGCCATCGCCGTCATCGTCTCGGCCGTCGAAGCCGCCCGCGATCTGGCCAAGCCGCCCGTGCTGGTGGAAGCCGTAGGAACGCAGATCATCGAGCGAATCGACTGGGATCAAAGCACTCTCACGCACGAGCCGCAGGTGCTGGGCCAGGCGGCGCATGTGTGGACGCGCACCTCGCTGCGGCCGGCGGACGTCGACGTGGCCGAGCTGTACGACGGGTTCACCATGAATTGCCTTTCTTGGATCGAGGCGCTGGGCTTCTGCGGGATCGGTGAGGCCAAGGAATTCCTGGACGGCGGCAAGAACATTGCGCGCGACGGGCAGCTGCCGCTCAACACGCACGGCGGTCAGCTTTCGCATGGCCGCACCCACGGCATGGGCCTGTTGCATGAGGCCGTCACACAGCTGCGCGGCGAGGCAGGTGACCGCCAAGTCGCCGAAGCCCGCGTCGGTGTGGTCAGCAGCGGCGGACTGACTCCCAGCGGCGTGATCCTGCTACGGGCCGACACGTGAGTACGGCTCCCCGCCCCCGGCTCGTCATCGTCGACGGGGTACCTATGTCGGCGTCGGTCGCTGAGGTCGACGATCCCAAGGCCGTGATCGTGGCGATCCACGGGGGCGGGACCACCGCAATGTATTTCGACTGCCCGGGCCATCCGTCGTATTCTCTCGCCCGGACCGGCGCGGCCGCCGGATTCACCGTGGTGGCCCTCGATCGGCCCGGCTACGGCAGCTCGGCGCCGTATCCCGAAGCGATGGTCTCCGGCGAGCAGCGCGTCAACCTGGCTTACGGTGCTGTCGATCGCATACTCGGCGAACGACCGCGTGGCGCAGGCGTATTCATCTGGGGCCATTCCGGCGGCTGCGAGCTGACGATACGGATGGCCGCCGACGCGCGAGGTACCGACCTGCTCGGCATCGAGCTCGCGGGCACGGGCCGGCACTACCACCCCGCGGCCCGGGAAATACTGAAAACGGCTACCCGCGAGCGCCGCCCGTCGGGCATGCGCGAATTGCTATGGAGCCCAGAGGAGCTCTATCCGCCCGAGGTCCTCGGCGGCGCCACGGTTTCGCCGTCGGCCCCGGCTTACGAGGACCAGATGGTGTCGGACTGGGCGCGAAAGACTTTCCCGGAGCTCGCGCCCGCCGTGCGCGTCCCGGTGCACTTCAGCATCGCCGAGCACGAAAAGGTGTGGCAGACAGACGATGCGGCGGTGACCGAGATCGGCGCCTTGTTCGCCGGCGCGCCGCAGTTCGTCGTGCATCGACAACCGGACGCCGGGCACAACATCAGCCTCGGCCACGCCGCACCTGACTACCACTCGAAAGTTCTTGATTTTGTTCAGGATTGCGTGGCTGAGGCTTCAACGGACACGGAATCCGATCTGGAGGCCGGATGATGCACGTCGGATTCATCGGGTTGGGCAGCCAGGGCGGCCCCATGGCGCGGCGGATCGCCGAGGGCGGGTACCCCACCACGTTGTGGGCGCGTAGACAGGAGGCCGTCGAGGCGTTCGCCGACACCCCGGCCAAAATCGCCGGGTCTCCGGCCGAGCTAGCGGCCGTCAGCGATCTGGTCTGCCTCTGCGTGGTCGGCGACGCCGACATCGACGAACTCGCCTGCGGCGAAAACGGATTGCTGTCGGCGATGAGGCCCGGCAGCGCCATCGCCGTGCACAGCACGGTGCACCCGAACACCTGCCGAGAGCTCGCGAACAAGGCCGCCCCGCAAGGCGTTTCCGTCATCGACGCGCCGGTGAGCGGCGGGGGAGCCGCGGCAGCCGATGGCCGTCTGCTGGTGATGGTCGGCGGCGACACCGACGTTGTCGAGCGCTGCCGTCCGGTCTTCGAAACCTATGCCGATCCGGTCGTTCACCTCGGCGAGCTGGGTTCCGGACAGACCACGAAACTGCTCAACAACTTGTTGTTCACCGCCCATCTAGGCACTGCGGCCACCGCCCTTTCACTGGCCAAGGAGCTGGGCGTCGAACCGGACCGTCTCACCGAGGTGGTCTCCCGCAGCAGTGGCAACAGCTTTGCGCTGAATGCCCTGGGCGGTATCGGCGGTCTGGATCGGCTGGCCGGTGTTGCGGGAGGGCTGCTGCAGAAGGATGTGCGGCTGGTGGTCGACCTGGCCGACCACTCCGGCGCAAGCGGTGGAGCGGTGCTCGATGCCGCCGACGCCGCATTGGCTCGGATGGGTTACCCGCGGTGAGGGTCGGATTCGTCGGGGCGGACCGCCGACCAGGAACTTTGGTGCCCCGGATGACGTCATCAAGGCCGTCGAGGCCGAGGCGGCCCTCGAAAGAGGGGGCGAAAATGGCAGCGTTTCGGTCTTTCCGGTTCGTCACGAAGGTATTACCGTTAGCGTTACAGTCCCGGACTCCGCTGTAAAGGTTGCAGCCCACCCTCGCCGCTGAGGAGGATTCAGTGACAAAATCGAAGGTCGTCTTCGATCCGTTCTCGGAGGAGTACTTCAACGATCCGTTCGAGATCTACCGACGGATGCGTGAGGATGCCCCGCTGTACTACGACGATAAAGAGGACTTCTACGCGCTGACCCGCCACGAGGACGTTGCGGCAGCGTTCAAGGACTTCGACACTTACTCGTCGGCCCGCGGCTGCGACCTGGCTATGGTGCGCAGGGGCATCTCTCCCGAGCAGAAGTCGATTATCTTCATGGATCCGCCGGAGCACCGCCACATGCGCAGCTTGCTCAACAAGGCGTTCACCCCCCGGGCCATTCAGTCGCAGCGCGAGACGGTCGTCGAAGTCATCGAGAAGTATCTTGGCGCCGCGGATCCCGTCAACTTCGACGTCGTGCAGGACTTCTCCGGACCGTTCCCGGTGGAGGTCATCACCCGGATGGCGGGGGTGCCGGAGGAGTACCGCCAGCAGGTACGCCACTGGATCGACACCAGCCTGCATCACGAGCCTGGACAGATCGAGGCCAGTGAGGCCGGCATACAGGCCAACATCGACACGGCGATGTACTACTTCGGTCTCATCCAGGAGAGGCGCACGGACCCGCAGGACGACATGATCAGCAGGCTGATCGCGGCCGAGATTCCAGGCGAGGACGGCCAGCCGCGCAAGCTGGACGACATCGAGATCACCGGCTTCGCAACGCTATTGGGAGGTGCTGGCGCTGAGACGGTGACGAAGCTGCTGGGCAACGCGGCGGTGCTCTTCGCCCGTCATCCCGAGCAATGGCAGAAGCTGCAGGACGATCGCGACAAGATCCCGGGCGCCGTTGAGGAGCTACTGCGCTACGCGGGTCCCGTGCAGTACAACGTCCGCTACACCCTCAAAGAGGCACACGTCGCCGGTGGCGTGATTCCACCCTTCAAGCCGGTGTTCCTCTGCGGCGCCGCGGCGAACCGCGACTCGGACGCCTTCACCGACGCCGACACTTTCGACATCGAGCGCGACCAGACCGAGGCGCAACACCTCGGACTGGGGTACGGGATCCACAGCTGCCTCGGCGCGGCGCTGGCCCGGATGGAGAGCAGGATCGCGCTGGAACGCCTACTCGACTTCATGCCGCGCTACGAAGTGGACTGGGCCGGGTGCACACGGGTGAACATGCAGAATGTCGCGGGCTGGAAGAACGTGCCCGTGAAGGTGCTTCGGTAAGGGGCCTTGCGATGACCAAGAAGATCGAAGTCGACTGGGGACTCTGCGAAAGCAACGGTGTCTGCATGGGCATCAATGCGGACATATTCGAACTGGGCGACGACGACATGCTGACCGTCCACCAGGAGGAAGTCACCCCGGAGATTGAGTCGGACGTGCGCGAGGCTGTCCGTCAATGCCCTAGGCAGGCAATCTCCATCGTCGGAGAATAGCGATCAGAATCCGGAGAGGATGACCGCGTTGCAGTCCGCCGCGGCTTGGCGCAGTTTCGCCGCTTTCTGATAGTCCTCGGACTCGTACCACGCCCGAGCGGCATCGACCGACTCGAATTCCAGTACGACGGTTTGGTCGCCGTGCCAGTCACCCTCGATGACCTTGGGTGCGGTGTCCACCGCGAGGATAGTGGCACCGCTCATCGCCGATCCCGCGGCTTTGCCGTAAGCCTTCATCCCTTCCGGATCTTTAATTGCCTCGGTCAGGATGACATACCCTTTAGCCACTCGAATCTCCTACTCGCCCGTGCGGTTGATTACTTCTCACTGATCGCCTGCTCGGGACAGCATTGAATTGCCTCCCGAGCGTCCGCCTCCAATTCCGTTGGTACTTCGGAATCTATGGCCTCGGCGTAGCCGTCGTCGGTCAGGCTGAACACGTCGGGACACAGCGTGAGACACATGCCGTGACCGCGACACCGCTGGTCGTCTACCCATACCTTCATGCCAGCGTGAACTCCAGGTGTAGCTCGGTCAGGCCGCGCAGGATGTACGTCGGAACATAGTCATAGCGGCGGTCATTCGCCGGCCCATGAACGCTCTCGTCGATCCTGATATCCGCCGTGCGGTCGAGCAACCGTTCAATCGCCACCCGGGTTTCGGCCCGCGCCAATGGCGCTCCCGGGCAGCTGTGGATACCGCGCCCGAACGAGATGTGCTGGCGCGCGTTCTTGCGGGCCGGATCGAAGGTGGCGGGTTCTTCGAACCGGCGTGGATCCCGATTGGCGGCCGCCTGCACGATCATCACGGTGCTGCCGGCGGGCAGGTCGACGCCACCGACGTTGACGGGCACCCGGTTCATCCGGAAGTCGCCCTTGACCGGGCTCTCGTGGCGCAGCGACTCTTCGATGAAGTTCGGAATGAGACTGCGGTCCTTGCGCAGCTGCGCCTGGATGTCGGGGCGCTCCCCCAGCGTCTGCAGGGCCGCACCCAGCAGCCGCACGGTGGTCTCCTGACCCGCAGAGAAGACGTTGGCGGCGACGCGCGCCACATCCTCGACTTCCGGAACCGAACCGTCGGGATACGTCGCGGTAGCCAGGCCGGTCAGCACGTCGTCGCGGGGGTCGCGCCGGCGGTCGGTGACGTAGTCGGAGAACAGGCCGTAGAGGAATTCCAGCGGGCTGTGCGCCAGCGATTCCTTGCCGGTGCCACCGACGCCGCCACCCGAGTGCTCGCGGATGCCCTTGATGAACTTGTCGCGATCTTCCATGGGCACGCCCAGCAGGTCGGCGATGACCAGCAGCGTGAACGGGCCGGCGAAGCCCTTGATCCATTCGCCCTGTCCGGGCGCCAGGAAATCGTCGAGCGCCTGGTCGGCGAGCGCCCACATGGCGTCCTCGTTCTCCTTGAGGCGCTTCGGGGTGATCAAACGCATCAGCAGGGAGCGATGGTCGGTGTGGGTCGGCGGGTCGAGCGTGGGCAGCTGGTCACTGAAGGGCAGCTCGTCGCGGTGCTGCTCGATCAATTCGGTGATGTCGTCACCCTCAAGCGGGACGGGAAAGCCTGGAAACGGGCCGGTGACCGAGATGCACGAGGACCACGTCTCGGCGTCGTTGAGCACCGCGCAGGCCTCGTCCCACCCGGTGATCATGGTGACGTCGTGATGGCTCTCCCGGGTGACGGGGCAGCGCTCGCGCAGCGCCTCGTAATATGGGTACGGGTCTGCGATGAGCTCGCTGCCGCGGAAGAAGTCCAACTCGGAGAATTCCTTCGCCATCTCCTGCTCCTTGAATCTCGGCTAGTGAGAACGTGCCTCTCGCAGATGAGTATTACATTTTCACATGGGCTGGTGGTCGTCAACGAGGGACCCTGCCTGGGCGCCACAACGAACGGCGATCGGCTGGACCGCACTCGCTGTTGCGCGCGGCTACCGGCCGCGGCGGTCAGCTGGCGGGGACCAGGTCGGCGGCGACCGACGGCCACGCCAGCAGCCCGCTCCGGAATGTCTCGACGTGACCGATCGAGGCATGCGGCGCAGCCGCCGCCGCCAGCGCTTGGGCCTTGAACGTCTGCGCGGCCATGCTCAGCTGGTGTTGCACCAGGCCGACGCTGTCGTCGAGTTCGGACGGCCAGTTCTCCCCCCATAGCGTGACCTCGGTGACGCCTTGGTCGAGGGCCTGCAGCACGCCTTGGCGCACCCGCGGGTCGCAGCCGAACAGGTCCGCCGCGGCCGCCAGGGCCTGCGGGCGGGGACGCGATTGCACCGACGCCAGCGTGTCTTCGAGGTCGAGCACCTGGGCGCCGATGATCTGCAGCGGCCGGTCGTCGGGGTGGTCGGCGACCAGCACGGTGACGTCCCAACCCGCCATCGACCGGTCGAAGATCCAGCCGCCGGCGAACCTCACCACGTCGGCGACGGTGGCGGCGACGACGTCGAGCCGGTACCTCATATCCTCTCGAGCTTCTTCGGGGGCGCGAAGTCCCGCGCCAGTGTCTCGGCGTACTGCTTGAACGCCTCGGCTAGCGGAATCGAAGGATCGAGTAACCATGTGGTTTCCATTCCATGGACGAAGGCGAGAATTTCTACTGCCTTGACGGCGGGGTCGATGTCTTCGCGATACCGGCCGTCCGCCTGACCGCGACGGATGAGATCGGCGACGATGTCGGTTGCGGCTCGGTGCCTGGCCAGCATGCGGTCGTGCAACGGGGCGTCGGGAAGGATGTTCTCGACCAGCAGCACCGTGAAAGTGCCCACCAGTTCGGGGGCCCGGTGAAAACGGTCCGCGACCGCGGCGATCTGGTCGAACAGGTCACCGGTCCGGTCGGCGTGGGTGTCGTCATCGAGGTCGCGGGCATCGAGCACCGCGTGCAACAGCTGCTCCTTCGATTCGAAGTGATGCAGCAGCCCCGCGGGGGTGACCCCCGCCTCGCCGGCGATCTGCGCGAGTGTCGTGCTGCGCCAGCCGTTGCGGGTGAGCAGGCGTTGCGCGACGTCGAGAATCCGCTGCTTGCGGTCCTCCCCTTTGGCGAGCAGCGTGTCGTATCGCCGTGCGACGGGCACCAGAACCCCCTCAACCCACGTTGTTTCGACACCGGGAAAACCAACCTAGTAAACACACAGTAGGTTAGTTTGACCGCTGTGACAAGGGTCACGTGGGGCACGGTTTTATGTGCGGCAGGCCGCCGCCGTTAGTTCAGCAGCTCCACCACCGTGGCGTTGGCGGTGCCGCCGCCCTCGCACATGGTCTGCAGCCCGTAACGAATGCCGTTGTCGCGCATGTGATGCGCCATGCGTGTCATTAGCACCGCCCCGGATGCGCCCAACGGATGTCCCAGCGCGATGGCGCCGCCCAGCGGATTCATCCGTGCCGGGTCCGCGCCCGTCTCCGCCAGCCACGCCAGCGGCACGGGCGCGAAGGCCTCATTGACCTCGAAGACGCCCACGTCGGACAGCGCGACGCCGGCCTTATTCAGCACCTTTTCGGTCGCCGGGATGGGGCCGGTGAGCATTAGCACCGGATCCGCTCCGGTCACCGCGCCCGCCAGGTACCGCACGATCGGGGTCAAGCCCAGCTCGACGGCCATCTCGGCGGTGGTCACGAGCAGCGCGGCGGCGCCGTCGGAGATCTGCGAGGAGTTACCCGCGTGGATCACGCCGTCTTCGGCGAAGGCCGGTTTGAGCGTACCCAGCTTCTCGACGCTGCTGCCGCGCCGCACGCCCTCGTCGGCGGTGAGGACGTTGTCGTCGGCCCCGTCGACGAACACCGGCACGATCTGCTCGGTGAATGAGCCACCGTCCTGGGCCGCGGCGGCCCGCTCGTGGGATGCAACGGAGAATTCGTCGAGCCGGGTGCGTGAGAAACCCCACTTCTTGGCGATCATCTCCGCCGACAGGCCCTGGTTGAAGGAGAAATCGTCATAGCGGGCAAGGACTTTCGGACCATAGGGCATGCCGGTTGCCCGGGCCGAACCGAGCGGAACGCGGCTCATGACCTCGACTCCACCGGCCACGACGACATCCTGCTGGCCTGACATCACCGCCTGCACGGCGAAGTCCAGCGCCTGCTGGCTGGACCCGCAGGCGCGGTTGACGGTGGTCCCGGGAATCGTCTCGGGCCAACCAGCGGCCAGGACCGCGTAGCGACCGATGTTGCTGGACTGGTCGCCCACCTGGGACACACAGCCCCAGACCACGTCGTCAATGATGTCCGGACCGATGCCGGTGCGTTCGACGAGTTCGGTCAGCACCACCGCGGAGAGGTCGGCGGCGTGCATGCCGGCCAGCGCGCCGTTGCGCTTCCCCACCGGTGTACGCACGGCCTCGACGATGACTGTTTCGCGCATATCCCTACTCCGATTGCTTCTCGCCCGACTATCCCATCATCACCGAGCGTGTACTGAGGGCGAAAAAATCACCAAAAATCCGCCGTGACTACACGTTCGACGTTAGACCTAGTAGCTTCTCGGCAACTTCAGGACGTTGGCTCCCAAGAAGTTCAGAATCATCTCCTGGCTAACTGGCGCGATCTTCATCAGCCGGGCCTCGCGGAAGTACCGCGTGATGTGGTACTCCTCGGCGTAACCCATGCCGCCGTGAGTTTGCAGCGCCCGGTCCGCGGCGGTGAAGCCGGCATCGGCGCAGAGATACTTAGCCGTATTGGCCTCGCGCCCACAGGGTTTGCCGTTGTCGTAAAGCCAGGTAGCCTTGCGCAGCATCAGTTCGGCGGCATCGAGGCGGGCCAGTGAATCGGCGAGCGGGAACTGCAATCCCTGGTTCATCCCGATGGGCCGGCCGAAGACCTCGCGCTCGTTGCCGTATTTCACCGCCTTTTCCAGCGCCACCCGTCCGATACCGAGAGCCTCGGCCGCGATGAGCATCCGCTCCGGGTTGAGGCCGTCGAGGATGTACTGAAAGCCCTTGCCCTCCTCTCCGATTCGGTCCTCGACCGGCACCTCGAGATTGTCGATGAACAATTCGTTGGAGCTGACGGCGTTGCGGCCCATCTTGCGGATCGGGCGGATGTCGACCCGGCTGCGGTCGAGATCGGTGATGAACAGCGTCATCCCGTCGGTCTTCTTGGTGACCTCGTCGTAGCTTTGCGTCCGGGTAAGCAACAGAATCTTGTCGGATTCCATCGCCTTGGAGATCCAGACCTTGCGACCGTTGACGATGTAGCGATCGCCGTCGCGCTTGGCGAACGTAGTGATGCGCGAAGTGTCAAGCCCGGCACCGGGTTCGGTGACGCCGAAGCAGACGTGGACGTCGCCGGTCGCGACGGTGGGCAACGTTCGGGCCTTGAGTTCATCGGAACCGTGCACCACGACCGGCTGCATGCCGAAGATGGAAAGGTGGATCGAGCTGGCAGCGTTCATGGCACCGCCCGATTTGGCGACCTCCTCGAGCAGGATCGTCGCTTCGGTGATGCCGAGGCCGTGACCGCCGTATTCGGTGGGGATCGTCATTCCCAGCCAGCCGCCATCGGCGATGGCGCGGTAGAACTCGGTCGGGAATTCGTGCGCCTGGTCTTTTTCCATCCAATACTGGTCGTCGAATTTCCGCGCCAGCTCCGCCACTGACCGACGGATCAGTTCCTGGTCATCGGTCAGCTCAAAGTTCATTCCAGCGCCGGGCACTGCTCAGTCTCCTTCGATCGAAATGCACCGGCGCGCGGATTCGTCCGGTGGTGTGTCAATCCTTGTTGCCGGTAAGGGCTTTCGCATTAGCCGCGAAATCGGCAAAAGACGAGCCGCCTCGGCTGTCCTTATCGTGGCCTGCCGCCTTTATGGACACGTCGTGCCCCTCGGCGGCCTTACGCAGCGCACCGACGGTGGCCTGTTCGCGCGAAATGTGCGTGAAGGGGTCGAACGAGTACCACCGCATGGCGTTCTCGTAGGTCATCTTGTTGATTTCGTCGTCGGGAACGTTGTTGATGGATAACACATCCCACAGCTCTTCTGGCGCACCCGGCCACATCGAGTCGCTGTGCGGGTAGTCGGCTTCCCAGCAGATGTTGTCGATGCCGATCATGTTGCGCAGCGCCACTCCGACCTTGTCGCTGATGAAGCAGGTCAGGAAGTGGTCGCGAAAGACCTCGCTGGGCAGCTTGCCCTTGAAGTCCTGGTGCGTCCAGGTGGAGTGCATCTCGTAGGTGCGGTCGGCGCGCTCCAAGAAGTAGGGAATCCAACCGGTCCCACCCTCGGACAGCGCAACCTTGAGGTCCGGGTACTCCTTGATCGGCCGCGACCACAAGAGGTCCGCGGCGGCCTGCACGATGTTCATCGGTTGCAGCGTGATCATCACGTCCATCGGTGCGTCCGGCGCGGTGATCGCCAGCCGGCCCGACGACCCGATGTGGACGTTCATCACGGTGTTGGTGTCGCACAACGCTTTCCACAGAGGGTTCCAGTACTCGTCGTGGAAGCTCGGGTAACCCATCGCGGCCGGGTTTTCGGTGAAGGTCAGCGCATGCACGCCCTTCTTGGCTACCCGGCGCACCTCGGCGGCACACGCCTCGGCATCCCAGATCACCGGGATCGCCATCGGGATGAACCGCGCGGGATAGGCGCCGCACCACTCGTCGATGTGCCAGTCGTTGTAGGCCTGCACCAGCGCGATCGAGAAGTCGTGATCGTCGGTGGCGAACAGCCGACCGGCAAAGCCGGGGAACGACGGGAAGCAGATCGACGCCAGGATGCCGCCGGCGTTCATGTCTTTGACGCGTTCGTCGACGTTGTAACAACCCGGCCGGATCTCGTCGAGCCCCGTCGGCTCGATGCCGTACTCCTCCTTCGGCCGGCCGGCGACCGCGTTCAATGCCACGTTCGGGATGACCGTGTCGCGGAACTTCCACATGTCCGAGCCGTCATCGTTGTGCACCAGCCGAGGTGCGTCGTCCTGGTACTTCTTCGACAGGTGGTTCTTGAACATGTTGGGTGGCTCGACGGTGTGGTCGTCGACGCTGATCAGCATCATGTCTTCTTTGTTCATGAGCTTCCTTCCATCGGATCCATCGGATCGATTACAGCCTCGGCGAATCGCTGTCCCGTGCCAAGATCACTAAAATGAAAACTATCTTCTCGCCAGACGAGAATCAACATCCAGAGGTTGCTGCGGCCGTCTACAGCCGCCTGACCAGCGGCCGAGCGGACCGGCGGATTTCCCGCCGCCAAGCGGCAGCGCAGTGGGTAGAACCCGGCGTGACATATCGGTGCGGCGGGCCCGGTCGAGCCTCAGGCCATCCGGCCGACCGCGTCAGCCAGGCGGCGCCCCACTCGCGCCGCGCGGCACGCCGGCATTGACCGGGCGCGCGTTTCGTGCCAGTCTGTTAGTTGCAAATGAGAATCTGATTCTCTTTCACCGAGAGGACACTCCTGATGCGCTTGCAGCCGCTCCCAGCCGACCAGTGGGACGAGGCTACCCAGCAGGCACTCTCGGCTATGCGTGGAGCGGACACCAATAACGCGCTTTCCACGCTGGCTCACCACCCGGCGCTCGCCAAGGCGTTTCTTCGATTCAATGTCCACCTGTTGACGTCGTCCACGCTGCCGGCTCGCATCCGCGAAGTGGCCATCCTGCGGGTGGCTCATCGTCGTCAGTGCGCATACGAGTGGTCGCACCATGTCAGGATGGCCAAGGACGAAGGGATCACCGACGAGCAGATCGCGGCGGTGCAGCAATTCGGCGATGGCAGCGCCGAGGAATTCGACGCTTTCGACCGCGCGGTGATCTCCGGCGTCGATGAACTTGATGAGAAGTCGGAGTTGTCCGACCAGACTTGGGCGGCACTGGGCGAGCGCCTCAACGACCAGCAGCGCATGGATTTCGTCTTCACGGTCGGCTGCTACGCCCTGCTGGCCATGGCCTTCAACACTTTTGGCATCCAGCTCGAACACGCCACCACAGCCGCTAACAACGTCGAATAAGAGGAGCAAGAACGTTGCCGCACTTCCCCAAGCCAGCCGCCGGCAGCTGGACAGAAAACTACCCCGACCTCGGGACCGCGCCGGTTGACTACACCGACTCGATCGACCCGGCCTTCTTCGAAGCCGAACGCGACGCGGTCTTCAGGAAGACGTGGCTGAACGTCGGCCGTGTCGAGCGCCTCCCCCGCACCGGCAGCTACTTCACCAGAGAACTGCCGTCGGCCGGCAAGGGCACGTCGGTGATCATCACCAAGACCAAGGACGGGTCGGTCAAGGCGTACCACAACGTCTGTCGCCACCGTGGAAACAAGTTGGTGTGGAACGACTTTCCCAACGAGGAGACCTCCGGCACCTGCCGACAGTTCACCTGCAAGTACCACGCTTGGCGCTACAGCCTCGACGGTGACCTGACCTTCGTCCAACAGGAAGAAGAGTTCTTCGACCTCGACAAGGGCAACTTCGGCCTGGCATCCGTCCGGTGCGAGGTGTGGGAGGGCTTCATCTTCATCAACTTCGACGACAACGCAGCGCCGCTCATTGACTACCTCGGCCCGCTGGCCAAGAGCATCGAGGGCTACCCGTTCGGCGAGATGACGGAGACCTACTCCTACCGGGCCGAAGTCGGCAGCAACTGGAAGCTGTTCATCGATGCCTTCGTCGAGTTCTACCACGCGCCGATCCTGCACCAGGGGCAGTACACCAAGGAAGAAGCCGCCAAGATCCAAAAGTTCGGCTACGAGGCGCTGCATTACGAGTTGGCCGGCCCGCACAACTTGCAGTCAACCTGGGGTGGTCAGGCACCGCCGCCAGACATGTCGATGGTCAAGCCGATGGACCAGGTGTTGCGCAGCGGTCTGTTCGGCCCGTGGGACAAGCCGGAGATCATCGAAAAACTCGAGCTGCCACCGGGCGTCAACGTGAAGAGGGTGCCGCAGTGGGGCATCGACTCGTGGCTCTTCTACCCGAACTTCATGCTGCTGATCTGGGAGCCGGGCTGGTTCCTGACCTATCAGTACTGGCCTACCGCGGTGGACAAACACATCTTCGAGTCCACGCTGTATTTCGTGCCGCCGCGCAATGCGCGGGAACGGCTGGCCCAGGAGTTGGCTGCGGTGACGTTCAAGGAGTACGCGCTGCAGGACGCCAACACGCTGGAAGCGACCCAGACCATGATCGGCACCCGGGCCGTCAAGGAGTTTTTGCTCTGCGACCAGGAAGTGTTGATCCGTCATCTACACAAGACGACCGCTGACTACGTGAAGGAGCACCAGCGCAATGGCGTTACCGTCTGAATTCGCGGCTCTGGAGCCCTATTTGGATTGGGATCTGGCCACCGAGCCCGAGCGCTACGCCAAACGGCTGGCCTCGACGATGCACCAGATGCAGGAGTTCTACGACGTCGCGTTTCCGTTGCTGAACGACGTCATCGCGTACTGCGACAAATTCTCCTTGGATGACTTGCCGGATGACGCGAAGGCTTTGATGCACATGATGCAGTCGCTGGTCATGGTGTCGTTCCCCATCGAGGCGTGGAAGCAGCCGCGGGTTCCCGACAGTGGCGCGGCGTGGGTTGAGGTACTGCGGGAGCCGGTGATCTAAGCGGTGCTGACGCTCAAGGCCGCTGGGCTGCTCGACGTCGACGCCGGTGAGATCCTCCGGCCCGGCATTCTGAAGATCGAGGACGATCGGATCGTCGGCGTCGGGGGCGACCCCGAAGGCGAGATCATCGATCTCGGCGACCAGATACTGTTGCCGGGCCTGATGGACATGGAGGTCAACCTCCTGATGGGCGGGCGCGGCGAGACGCCCGGGCTGTCCCAGGTGCAGGACGACCCGCCGACGCGGGTACTGCGCGCGGTAGGCAACGCCCGGCGCACGCTGCGCGCCGGTTTCACCACCGTGCGCAACCTGGGCCTGTTCGTCAAGACCGGCGGCTACCTGCTGGATGTCGCGCTGGGCAAGGCGATTGACGCGGGCTGGATCGACGGGCCGCGGGTGGTGCCGGCCGGTCACGCCATCACACCGACCGGTGGGCACCTGGACCCGACGATGTTCGCCGCATTCATGCCGGGCGCACTCGAGCTCACGGTCGAAGAGGGCATCGCCAACGGAATCGACGAGATCCGCAAGGCCGTGCGATACCAGATCAAGCACGGCGCCGAATTGATCAAGGTGTGCGTTTCCGGCGGCGTGATGTCGTTGACCGGTGAGGCTGGCGCACAACATTATTCGGACGAGGAACTGTGCGCGATCGTTGACGAGGCGCACCGGCGCGGGCTGCGCGTCGCCGCGCACACCCACGGAGCGGAAGCAGTCAAGCACGCGGTCGCGTGCGGTATCGACTGCATCGAACACGGGTTCCTCATGGACGACGAGGCGATCCAGATGCTGGTCGACAACGACCGGTTCCTGGTGACCACTCGCAGACTCGCCGAGGCGATGGACGTGTCCCGCGCTCCGAAGGAGTTACAGGACAAAGCCGCCGAGATGTTCCCGAAGGCGAAGACATCGATCAAGGCTGCCTACGAGGCCGGGGTGAAGATCGCCGTCGGCACCGATGCGCCCGCGATACCGCACGGCAAAAACGCTGACGAGCTTGTCACGCTTGTCGAGTGGGGCCTGCCGCCGTTGGCAGTGCTGCGAGCAGCCACGATCACCGCCGCCGAGCTGATCAACTCGACCGATCTGGGCCGGCTGGCCTCGGGTCAGCTTGCCGATATCATCGCGGTACCGGGAAACCCGTTGGAAGACATCACCGTTACCCGCAACGTCAGCTTTGTCATGAAAGGCGGCAAGGTCTATGTCAACAGATCAGCCAACCAGAACTGAAGATCTGGTCGAGATCCAGCAGCTGCTCGGACGCTACGCGGTCACCATCACCCAGGCGGACATCGAGGGCCTCGTCGCCGTCTTCACGCCCGACGGCACCTACAGCGCTTTCGGCGAAACCTACAGCCTGAGCCGATTCCCGGAATTGGTGGCCGCGGCCCCAAAGGGCTTGTTTCTCACCGGAACAGCGGTGGTCGACCTGGACGCGGATGCGGCCAGCGGCACCCAACCGTTGTGCTTCATCGATCACGCCACCCACGACATGCGGATCGGCTACTACCGTGACACCTATGTGCGAACCGCCGACGGGTGGCGACTGAAGACCCGCGCCATGACCTTTATCCGCCGCAGCGGAGTGCACGACTCCGGACGCCCGCACGCCGTCGGGCGTCCCGCCGGTGACAATGCGGCCCAGGCAGCGACTTAAAGGAGCCGACCAATCGAAGTGAATGTCGAGCAGTTCCGGGCCGACCTGCGCGCGTGGCTCGACGACAACGATCTGACCCCCGAGCCGGACCACTCGCTGCAGGGGCACATGCGGCAGTTCGCCCGGGTCAGCCGTGCGCTCTACGACGCCGATTGGATGCGGTTCGGCTGGCCCGTTGAGGTGGGTGGATTGGGCGGTCCCGCCGTGCTGCGCGCGATCGTCGGCGAAGAGGTCGTGGGCCGTCGCCTGGCCGAACCCGGGCCCTATTCGATGCTCGAGGTGCTCGCGCCCACGATGATCGACTACGCGCCGGCGGAGCTCGCCAAGGAGATGGTTCCGCGCCTGCTGAGCGGCGAAGAGCAATGGTGCCAAGGCTTTTCCGAGCCGGGTTCGGGCAGTGATCTGGCATCGCTGACGACCCGGGCGGTCCAGGATGGCGACAACTGGATCGTCAACGGGCAGAAGGTCTGGACCAGCTTCGCGCAGTTCTCCACCCGGTGCGTCCTGCTTACCCGCACCGCGTCCGGGCACGACGGAATCACCGCGTTCTTCGTCGATCTCGACACTCCGGGCATCACCGTGCGTCCGCTGCGGACGATGCACGGCGTCGACGAATTCTGTGAGGTGTACTACGACGACGTGGTGATTCCGGCCAACCGGATGCTGGGCCAGCCCGGGGACGGCTGGCGACTGGCCATGGACCTGTTGCCCTATGAGCGTTCCGCCTGCTTCTGGCAACGGATCGCCTACCTCTATTCGCGTTTCGACGATCTGATCACGACGGCATCCGAAGCCGGCGAGCCCGACGAATCCGCGCTCGGCGGCGCTTATCTGGCGCTTCACACGTTGCGCTGCCGGTCGCGTGCCACTCAGCACCGGATGCGCGACGGGGCCCGACTGGGGCCCGACACCTCTATCGACAAGGTGCTGCTTGCCTCCGCGGAGCAGCGGCTCTACGACACCGTCCGCGATGTATTGCCGGGCACGCTCGAGCTCGAGGACACGCCGTGGCGTTCGGAGTACCTGTACTCGCGCGCGGCGACGATTTACGGCGGCACCGCCGAAATCCAGCGCAATATCATCGCCCGCCGGCTGCTCGATCTCGGGAAGGAGTGAACCGTGGCCCCTTCGGCAGACATCGAGTCAGACCCCGAATCGCTGCGGCTGCTGGCAGAGTCGCTGCGGACGACGATGAGCGCCGCCTCTGGAGCCAAGCTTGATGCGGCGCTGACCGAGCTCGGCTGGCGCGACATGCTCGACGAAATGCCCGATGTTGCAATCCCTCTGGTGTTCAAACTGCTCGGTGAGACCGGCGCGCACGCAGCCGTGCTCAACGACGTGGTGCTGTGCGCGGGCGGCGACGCGCCCGGGGGCGTTTTGCCGCTGCCGTTCGCCGGCGGCTCCTGGGTGCTGTGGGAACGCCGCGACCACCCCGACTCGGCGATCGACGAACTGCTGCCGATACACCGTGTGCCGCAGGAGGATCCGTTGCCTTCAGCCGCGCTGTATGCCGGTTGGCGAGCCGTGGGGTGGTGGCTGGTCGGCACCAGCCGCGCCATGCTGTCACAGGCTCGTCAGCACGCCGTGGACCGTGTTCAATTCGGCCGCCACATCAGCTCGTTCCAGGCGATCCGGCACCGGCTGGCCGAGACACTCGTCGCGATTGAGGGCGCCGAGGCCACACTGCATGCCGCGACGGAATGCGACGACCCGCAGGGACTGGCTTCCCTGCTGGCCAAGGCCGCGGCCGGTCAGGCCGCGCTGACCTCCGCACGCCACTGCCAGCAGGTGCTGGGCGGTATCGGCTTTACCGCCGAGCATCCGCTGCACCACCACATCAAGCGGTCGCTGATTCTCGACGGGCTGCTGGGCAGCTCTCGAGAATTGACGCGTGCGGCCGGAAAAGCGTTGGTGGCGGCCGGCTCTGCGCCACGGCTCGCGCAGCTGTAACCGGTCGCACCCCGCGCGGCCACGCGGATCATCAACCGAGATCGACGGTAGCGCACAAAAGTTCGAGTGGACTGCACGGTAGCGTCGATTTCGCTGAATACCGGCGATGACAATCAGGGCATGCGGGTGGTATGTCCACGTAGACTCGTCCCGACACCAACAGGATGGGACGCATGAGTCACCCCGACACACCAAAAAACCAGTTCGGCGTCGCCTCGGTACTGCTGGGCCTGGTCGGACTCCTCACCTGCTGGTTGCTGCTTGGTGTGCCCTTTGGCATCGCGGCGGTGGTGACGGGCGACATCGCCCGGCGAAGGGTTGGCCGCGGGGAGGCGAACAATCCCCGAACCGCCGTGGCCGGCATGGTTTTAGGGGCGATCGCGATAGTGGCGGGTCTCGTCGCCATCGGCTACTACGCCCAGTTGGACGCCCGGAAGCACTGACGCGCAAATCAATTGCGCGGCAGCCCGAGTACGCGTTCGGCGATGATGTTGCGCTGGATTTCCGACGTACCGCCGGCGATAGTCGCGGCGAAGGTGCGGGTATACCGGTCGAACCAGCTGCCGTAGTGGCTGTCCAGGTTGAGCGGCGCGAACGGGGCGGTGACCGCACGCAATGCCAGTCCGTCGCCGTCCTTGGCGTTGAGGACATCCTCACCGGCGCGTTGCATGGCCTCCGAGCCGAGCAGCTTGAGTACCGACTGAGCGGGGACGTCCTCTTCGCCGCGCGCGGCTTTGGCCAGCGTCGCCGACCCCAGCAGCCGCATCGCATAGAAATCCATCACCATCGTCGCGTAGTGATCCCGCTGCACCGGACCCGAGGGGCTGGACTCGACGGTCAACGCGTGCAGCATGTCTGCGTAATCCAGCCACAGCATCGCGCGTTCATGGCCGAGCGAACCAGTCGCGACGCGCCAGCCCGCGTTGAGCTCGCCCACCAAGTTCTCGGCCGGCACCCGTGCGTCGGTGAAGAAGACCTCGTTGAAGTCGACGTCTTCGATGTCGCCCACCGAGGCGAACGGGCGGCGGACCACACCGGGGGTCGCGGTCGGAATCAGCAAAGCGCTGATGCCCTTGTGCTTTGGCGCGTCCGGATCGGTGCGCACGAATGTCAGCAACACATCGGCGTGATGGGCGCCCGATGTCCACACCTTCTGCCCGTTGACGACGAAGTGGTCACCGTCAAGGACCGCGCGCGTCTTCAGCGAGGCGAGATCCGAGCCCGCGCCGGGTTCGCTCATACCCAGCGACGCGGTGATCTCCGCCCGCAGGATCGGCACCGCCCAGCGTTGCTTCTGCTCGGGTGTGCCGAACGACAGCAATGACGCCGCGATGATGCCCACACCCTGCGGGTTGAAGCTTTGATAGATGCGGCGCCGCGACAGCTCTTCGTGGTACACGTATTGCTGCAACAGCGTGGCGTTGCGGCCGCCGAACTCCGGCGGATTACCGGGCTGTAGCCATCCGCTGTCGAACAGCAAGCGCTGCCATCGGCGGGCCCACTCCGGGATGTCCGAACTCGACTGGGGTCGCACGAACGCCTCGGCCTCGGAAGGCAGATGTGCGTCTAGGAAGGCCACGAATTCGGCTCGGAACGCCTCCACCTCGGCGTCAAACGTCAGCTGCACAGCACTTCCCGAGATGGTCCTGAGCACACCGCGCCGTCGGTAGATCCAGGTTTCCGCCGCCGACGCGGTTCGCTCTTGCGGTTAAGCTTCCATACAAACGTCTGAGAGAATACTATTCTCGTGGTAAGAAAGTTACAATCTCCGACACGTGATCCGTGAGGGGGTCGAGCGCAGCGATGTCACGGCGTTCTCCGGTACAGTCCAACCATGTTCTCCCCTCGCGGCAATCACCTGAGTCGGCCGTGACCAATCCAAGCGAAGAGCCGGCCTGGAAGCAGCGCGCCGTCGAAAGGTCCATCAAGACGGCGAAATTGCGTGCGGCGCAGCGTGTTCAGCGCTTTCTCGACGCGGCCCAGGCCATCATCATCGAAAAGGGCAGCACGGACTTTACCGTGCAGGAGGTCGTGGACCGCTCCCGCCAGTCGTTGCGCAGCTTCTACCTGCAGTTCGACGGCAAGCACGAGTTGCTGCTGGCGCTCTTCGAGGATGCCCTGAGCCGATCGGCCGACCAGATCCGCGCGGCCACCGAGAGCCAAACCGATCCGTTGGAGCGGCTACAGGTCGCCGTTCAGCTCCTGTACGAGGCATCGCGCCCAGACCCGACGGCCAAGCGTCCGCTGTTCACCGACTTTGCCCCTCGGTTGCTGGTGACGCATCCGGCCGAGGTCAAGGTCGCTCATGCACCGTTGCTCGCGTTGCTGACAGAACTGATGGACGCGGCCCACGATGCCGGCAAGTTGCGCAACACCATCAATCCCAAGCGGGTGGCCGCCATGGCCATGCAGACCGTCATGTTCATCGCGCAATCCAGCGGCGGGCCCGACGACGCGACGATGCACCCCATCACCGCCGAAGAGGTGTGGGACTTCTGCTCACGCGGATTCGTCGCGTAGCACACCCGAAGACGGCGCGATCCTCTCCATCTCATGATGAGCAAATAGCGCACGGCGTTTGCCGGTGAGAATGAGATTCTCTAATATCTAGAACCACAGATAGCCGAAACGGATTCGTCATTGACACCCGTGACGGCGCAATGACAGAGTTCAAGGGCGGCAAGGCCCGCGGTCCTCCGAACGCGTTTGTTCTCCGCTGAGGCGCGCCGATCAGATCAAGTCAGGAGTTGAGGTAGCCATGACCGGACGTGTTGAGGGCAAGGTCGCTTTCGTCACCGGAGCGGCACGCGGTCAGGGCCGCAGCCATGCGGTGCGGTTGGCCCAGGAGGGCGCCGACATCATCGCTGTCGACATCTGCAAGCCGATCCGCGAGGGCGTGGTGGACACCGCGATCCCGGCGTCGACACCCGAAGACCTCGCCGAGACCGCCGACCTGGTCAAGGGGCACAACCGCAGGATCTTCACGGCCGAAGTCGATGTGCGCGACTTCGACGCGCTCAAGGCGGCGGTGGACAACGGCGTCGAGCAGCTCGGCCGGCTCGACATCATCGTGGCCAACGCCGGAATCGGCAACGGCGGCGAGACTTTGGACAAGACCAGCGAAGAAGACTGGACGGAAATGATCGACGTCAACCTGTCCGGGGTATGGAAGAGCGTGAAGGCCGGTGTTCCGCACATCCTGTCCGGCGGCCGCGGTGGCTCGATCATCCTGACCAGCTCGGTGGGCGGGCTCAAGGCCTACCCACACACCGGCCACTACGTCGCTGCCAAGCATGGCGTCGTCGGTCTGATGCGCGCCTTCGGAGTCGAGTTGGGGCAGCACATGATTCGCGTCAACTCCGTGCACCCCACGCACGTGAGCACCCCGATGATCATGAACGAGGGCACCTGGAAGATGTTCCGACCCGACCTGGAGAGCCCCGGTCCCGACGACATGGCGCCGATCTGCCAGATGTTCCACACACTGCCGATTCCCTGGGTCGACCCGATCGACATCAGCAACGCGGTGCTGTTCTTCGCCTCCGACGAGTCTCGCTACGTCACCGGCGTGACCCTACCCATCGATGCGGGTAGCTGCCTGAAGTAGCCGTCAGAAGGGGCTGCTATTCGACTGCCAGTCGGCCGATTCGGGTCGCGGCCCGTAGCGGGCGACGTAGTCCTCGTGCATCCGCGCCTGCTTCCGGCGGGCGATCGCGTCGACCAAATTCGGGTCCAGTCCATGGACTGCCAGCCGGTGCCGCCGCCAAACCTTGTTCAGGGCAAGCGTTATCAGCAGAGCCCAGATGTACAGCGGCGCGGTCATCTCCGTGTGCACGTAGAGCGAGGCGGGCAGCAGCCAGAATGGAGCAAGGACCAGCAGGGGTGGGATGGCCCACCTGATCATGTGCCGGCGGACGGCCCCCTCCCCGGCCAGGTCTCGTGCCACCCAGGTGCGCATCGAGTCGGGCAGTCGCCGGCCGTAGGAATAGCCGATCCGCTGCCAGAGATTGGGTTTCGCGTCGGGCATGGGGGCTCCTCAGGGTGATGTCAGGATTGCAATGCGCCGGCCGCCACGGCGGCGGCGTTGATGCGGGTGAGGACCTGATGTAGGTTCTCGAGTTCGGCCAGCTCGACCCCCAGCCGTGCGACGACGGCGGGCGGAATCTCAAGTGCTCGCTCCCGCAAGGTGATTCCGCGCTGCGTGAGCATCACGTCGGTGGTGCGCTCGTCGCCAGCATTCTTGGCGCGGGTGATCAGCCCCTGCCCCTCCAAGCGCTTCAGCATGGGCGACAGCGTGGCGGAATCCATCTGCAACGCGGCGGCGATCTGCTTGACCGACAGCGGGAACTGGTCCGCCGCGGGGGCCTTGCGGTGATCCCACAGTGCCAGCATCACCAGATATTGCGGATGGGTCAGGCCGAGCGGCTCCAAGAGGGGCCGATACACCGCCAAGACCGCCCGGTTGGTCGTCGTCAGCGCGAAACACACCTGGTGTTCGAGGGCTAACGGATCGATGTCACGCGCGGTGGGGGCGGCCATACTTGTATGGTGCCCTAATAGTTAGGCCACTATCCACATGATGTCTCTCACAGCGTCCCCGGCGCGAGTAATACGCTCGGAATCTATGGACGATTTCGAGGGACGCGGCGCAGTCATCACCGGCGGTGCGAGTGGGATCGGTTTGGCCACCGCCACCGAATTCGCCCGCCGCGGCGCCCGCCTGGTGCTGGCCGACGTCGATCAGTCCGCGTTGGAACGGGCCGTCGCGCAACTGAAAGCCGAGGGGTTCGACGCGCACGGAGTGGCGTGCGACGTGCGGCACCTCGATCAGATGGTTCACCTGGCGGATGAGTGCTTCCGGCTGCTGGGTCAGGTCGATGTCGTGTTCAGCAACGCCGGCATCGTCGTCGCGGGTCCGCTCGCGGCGATGACGCACGAGGACTGGCGCTGGGTGATCGACATCGATCTGTGGGGTTCGATCCATGCCGTCGAGGCGTTCGTGCCGAGGTTGATCGAGCAGGGCAGCGGCGGCCACATCGCCTTCACCGCTTCCTTTGCCGGGCTGGTGCCCAACGCCGGACTCGGGGCGTACGGCGTTGCCAAGTATGGGGTCGTCGGACTGGCCGAGACGCTTGCCCGGGAAGTCAAGGACAACGGCATCGGCGTCTCGGTGCTCTGTCCGATGGTCATCGAGACCGGGTTGGTCGCGAACTCGGAACGAATTCGCGGCGCGGATGACGGGCTCGCGTCAGCGCCCGACCTGACGAGTGGATTCGGACAGCTCCCGCCGACGCAGGATGACACAGTGTCGGTCGATGGCGTAGCGCGGCTCACCGCCGACGCGATTCTGGCCAACCGCTTGTATATCCTGCCGCACGAGGCGGCCCGGGCCTCGGTCAAGCGCAGGTTTGAGCGCATCGATCGCACCTTCGACGACCAGGCCGCCGAAGGGTGGAAACACTAACCGGACGGGCCCAGCCGGTAGTCCCCGGTCCGCGGATCGTGGTACCAGCCGCCGGCGGCGTTGGTGCCGCCGTCGACGTGTAGCGTCTGCCCCGTGAGATAGACCGACATGTCGGAAGCCAGAAACACTGCGGTGCCGGCGATTTCGTCGACATGACCGGGGCGTCCGAGCGGCACGATATCGCCCATGGCGCTCGTCGCGGCGTCGCTGTTGAGCGCGGTCAGGCCTTCGGTGAGGGTGATGTCGGGTGCTATCGCGTTGAGCCGGATGCCGTCTGACGCCAATTCCAGCGCCGCGGATTTGGTGTAGTTGATGACGCCGGCCTTGGCCGGCGCGTAGGCCGCGTAGCCCGGCGCGGCGCGCGCGCCCTCGATCGACGTCAACGAAATGATGCTGCCGCCGACGCCGGCGGTCACCAACTGCCGGGCTACTCGCTGCGTGCAGAGCAGCACGTGTCGCAGGTTCGCCTTATACAGTGCTTCCCAGCCGTTTTCGCTGGTATCCAGCAACGGCGAGGAGAACACACCGCCGGCATTGTTGACCAGAATCGTGGGCGTGCCGAGTTCGGCGGTGGTCCGCTGCAACGCGGCGTCCAACTGATCGCTGTCCCGAACATCGGTGACAATCCCAAGGGCGCCAATGGATTCGGCTGCCTGCGCACAGGTCTGCCGGTCGCGCTCCCAGATCGCCACCCGAGCACCGAATGCCCCATCCCGGCCGCGATACCTCGCCCGATGCCCGCTCCCCCACCCGTCACCACCGCGACCCGGCCGGTAAGCAGAATATTCGAGGGATCGATTGCCATGGTCGATCAACTCCTCGCGCGCGTGGCCGGTGCGCGGCCGATCACGCCGTCGGATTCCAGGCCGGCGATGTCCGAATCGGACAAACCCAGCCCGGATAGCAGCTCATAATTGTGCTGCCCCAGCAGCGGCGCATGCTCGGTGTGGAACTTGTGGGGCCCGGCTGAGAACCTCATCGGCACGGTGCTGAGCCTAGCCGGACCGTTGACCGGATGGTCGACCTCTTCGAAGAAATCCCGGAACGCCAACTGCTCCAGTTCAGTTTGACGATGCGGTTGCATGACTTTGGCCACCGGCACGCCGGCATCCCACAGGGTCTCGACAATCTCGTCGCGACTGCGGTGGCCGCACCAGGCAGCGAGTCGCTCATCGATGGACTCCTGGTGTGTGCGCCGGCCGGCTTCGGTCGAGAGCCCGGGATCGGTTGCCCAGGAGGGCGATTCGAGGGCTCGGCCCAAACCGTCCCACTGGTCGTCGGTGGCGACCGCGATGGCGACCCAGCAATCGAGCCGGCCGAATTCGTCGATGTCGGCGCTGAGGTAGAGGTTCTGCGGCGCGGCGGTCGGCCCCCGATTGCCGACGCGCTCCAGCAGGGCGCCGTATGCCGAGTACTCGATGACCTGCTCGGCGGAGATGCTGAGTGCGGCGTCGACCATCGCCGCTTCGACGAATACGCCTTCGCCTGTGCGGCGCCGGTGCTCGAGTGCGAGCAATATCGCGTTGAGCGCGTGCACACCGGCGTTCGGATCACCGATCGAATAGGGGTCATACGGCGTGCGATCCGGGTAGCCGGTAAGCCAACTCACACCGGAAGCGGATTCGATGACGTAGGCGAATGCCGGGTTGTCACGCCACGGGCCTTGGAGACCGAACCCGGGCATCCGCACCATCACCGTGTCCGGCCGAATCGATTGAACGGTGGCGAAATCCAGCCCGATCTGGTCCAGCACTCGCGGCGTGAAGTTCTCCACGATCACATCGACCGTCGCGATGAGCTCGCGCAGCAATTCGCGACCGCGCGGACTCTGCAGGTCAAGAGTCAGGCTTTTCTTGTTGGTGTTGAGGGCCTCGAAGATCGGCGACTTCTCCCACCACTGGTCCTCGCTGATCGGTATGCCGGCGATCATCCGTGTGCCATCCGGGCGGCGGGTCGATTCGACGTGGACGACCTCGGCACCGAGCAAGGCCAACGAATGGGTACAGCAGGGTCCCGCCCAGAAGGTCGTCATGTCCAAGACCCGAAGCCCGCTCAGGGGCAGAGCTTTCGCCACACCGGCCGGCGCCGGTCGCGCCGGAAGGTCCGCGGCGCGGTAGTACTCGGTGTGCTCTCCCAGCCGCGGCGCCGGCTGCGGCGGGCGCAACTGCGCGGGTCGCATCCGATATGGGTGACTCGGCTGCTGGAACCCGTCGCGCGGATTACGCACAAATGAATCACGTTCCACGAACTGATCGAAGGATGCGACGTTGGCGCCGTTGGCGACCGGCGCGTTGGGAATACGGAATGCCGAGGCCAGTTCCCGGATTTCGTCGACCGGGATGCCGGCCAGCCAGGAGAAGATCTCGTCGGCGTGGATGTTGGCCTGCTCGGTGATCGACAGCGGCGATTCCTCATCGATCCACTCCGGATGACCGACCATCGCGCACAGGTCGAACCATTGCTGCGCGGTCCCGCAGCCGAGATCCACCAGGCCATCTTGGGCCTGAGCCACTCCCGGAATCGTCGGCCGTCGCATGTCTCGCCACGGCCGGCCGAGCACCTCGAAATAGGTAACCGGGTAATAGGTGAGGCAGAGAATCTGTGCCTCTAGCATCGAGAGATCCAGCAGTTCGCCTGCGCCGCCGTCGATTCGACGCCATCGGGACACCAGAGTGGCCGCGCTTGCGTAGACGCCGGCCAGATATTCGCCGACCTGACCGCCGACGAAGACGGGTGGACGTTCCTGCTCGCCGCGGCCGAGCCCGACGATTCCGCCCGACCACGCCTGCAGAGTGAATTCGGTAGCCGGGCGGTCTCGCCAGGGACCTTCCAGCCCGAAGGGGGTGATTGAGGTGACGGTGAGATGCGGGTGGCGGCCGTGGATGGCGTGCGGCGTAAAGTCCGAGTGCTCGGCCACTTTCGAGCCGGCCGACCACACCACCGCGTCGGCGGAGGCCAGCAGCCGGTTCACCAGCTCGGTATCGTCGTCGCCGGCGGGATCGGCCACGACGCTGTGTTTTGCCCCGGCCAGGAAGCTGAACAGGGCGCCGTCTCCGCCGGCCGGGATGGTGGCGCCCGAAGCCGACCACCGGCGCAGCGGATCACCCTCTGGCGATTCGACTTTCACGACGTCGGCGCCGCCGTCGGCGAGCAACTTGGTGCAGTAGGCGCCGGCTATACCGGTGGACAGGTCGACGACGGTATAGCCGAGTAGTGGCGCTTCGACGCGGTGTCGCGTCACTATTTCTTTCGCTTCGCTTTGGGGTCCTTGTCGGCACGCGCCTTCTTGCGGGCTTTCTTGCTCAGCCGCCATTCGGCGGGGAACTTATCGTCGTTGTCCTTGACAGCATCGCCCAGGCCCCGCTTCATCGCGTCGTCGAGCATCAACTCGTCGCCGACGTCCGGGCGCACGCTGGCGCCCATCGACTCGAAGACGCCGCTGAGCATGCTGCCCAGGTATTCACCCTGGAACTGCTTCATGATCTCGAAGAAGACCTTCTGCATGAAGACCGTGTCGGTGGGTCGGTTACTGGCGCAGGCCAGCGCGTATTTCTCCACCTCTGCCTCGAGTTCATCCCGCGGCACCACGCTGTTGAGGAAGTTGCAGTCATACATCTCGGCGGCGGTGAAAGACCGCCCGGTGAACACCATTTCCTGAAACTTCCGGATGCCCATGGTCTGCGCCCACCACCACATGCGTGGACCCCAGCCGTAGTACCGAAATGACGGATGCCCGAACAGTGCATCGTCGCTGGAGATGGTCGGCGCATTGAGACAGTCCGGCCGGTCGAACGTGATCGTCGCGATCCGCGTCGTGGCGTCTTTCTGGTACCGAATGATCTCTTCGGCCGCCGGCTCGGAGGGCTCGGGCATGGCTAGGACTGCCAGAACGGGCTCGCGGTAAGCACTTCGGCGCCGTCCGCGGTGATCAGGACCGCTTCTCGTCCGAATACCGCGCCGACTCCTTCTTCCCACACGTAGCCCGTCACGGCCAGCGCCATTCCCGGCTCCAGGCGTTCCTCGGCCGCGGTGGTAGGCAAGTGCTTGGAAATGACGGGCGGGTCGAACCCCATGCCCAGGCCGCGGGCCACCGGCATCGGTGGCTCGGGCTCACCCGCGGCCTCGTAGGCGGCGAGCAGTTCGTCCGCTCCCGCACCGGGCCGGCAGGCGGTGATCAGCTTGTCCCACAAGCGGTCCCAACGCGCATGCAGGGCCGCCTCGCCGCTGGGCGCACGCCGGTTGTCGGCGGGCCAGGTCCGGCCCACTTCGCCGACGTAGCCTCCCGCGAGCACCCCGGCGGAGAACGCCACGAGATCGCCGTCCTGGATACGCCCGTCGCCGTGGGCGCGCCGCCACGGGTGCTTGCGTGACGTCACCCATGCGACATCTTGATTCGACGGCGTGCTCACACCGCCGGCCGCGGAGGCCTCTAACAAGACGCCGGCCAGCGCCTGTTCGGTAATCCCTGGCCGCAGTTCGGAAACCGCTGCCGCCAGCGCCGACTCGGCCACCGCGACGGATTCCCGCAGCGCGGCGATCTCCTCGTCCGTCTTGATGCGGCGCGCGGCCCGCATGGCCAGCTCGCCGTCGACCAGCCGCGCGTTGGGAAACGCTGTCGGTAGGAGTTGCGCGAAAACTGGGGATAGCGCGTCGGTTCCGACGCGCCGTGCGGTTGCCGCGCCGTCGATGCGCTGCAGCGCCGCCATCGTGTTCATCGGGTTCCACGAGATGCCGTAGAGGTTCTCGTGCGGGATGTCATCGGGAACGCCCTCGTCCCAGGTGCTGAGGAGGTGCACGGCGCCGGTCTCACGCACCAGCACGCAGGTCGGGCCGAACGGCCGGGTGCCGGCGACCCACAGTTGCGGAGCCCCGGTGACGTAACGGACATTGGCTTGCCGGCCGAGGACCAGTACGTCGAGATCATGTGCCGCCATCTGGGCCAGCGCCCGCCGGCGGCGCCCGAAGCGCAGCGTGCGCTCGTCGGGCAGGACTTCAGTTGCCATAGGGGTCATAGGGGTAGTCGGTCAAACGGATCCAGCCTTCCTCGGTAATCACCAAGACCTCTTCGCTGCGGTAGCCGCCGGTGCCGTCCTCCCACACCACGGGTTCCAGAACCAGCACCATCCCGGATTGCAGGACGAAATTCTCGTCGAACTCCTGCCCGAGATCGGTTCCAATCATTGGCATTTCGGCCGCGTTGACGCCGATTCCATGGCCGAGGTAGAAGTGTGGCAGCCACGGCTTGGTGCCGCCGTTGGCCTTGATGGCGGCGCGGCCCAGATCCGCCGCGGTGGCACCGGCCTTGGCGACGCCGAGAACCGCGCTCATGATCCCGAACCATTTGTCGAACTGCGCCTGCTGACGCGGGGACGGATCCCGGCCGACGATCCAGGTGCGCCCGAAGTCGGAGCAGTAGCCCTGATAGGTGATGCTGACGTCGGTCCACAGCACGTCACCTTCGCCCAGCTCGCGCTCGGTGGTCAGGAGCGGCAGCGCCAAATCGCCGTGCGTGGTCCACACTCCCTCCGCCTTACTCGGCGGCATCACCTGCCAGATCGGCTCGAGCATGCTGGCCGTGGCGCCCAGTTCGAAAGCGCGGCGCAAAAAGCTTGCCGACAAATCGATCTGACGGATGCCGGGCGCCAGGCGCTTCTGCACCTCGACCATCGCCTCGTCGGTGATCCGGATTGCGGTGCGCATGCAAGACAATTCGTCCGGCGTTTTCACCGACTTGGCGGCGCTGACGATGGCCCCGGCGTCAACGGGCGCACCGCCCGGGAACAGGAGCTTCGTGGAGCGCGACATGGCGCCGGTGAGCTCGTCGACCGCGACGACCGCCGTGGCAGGAATGAGATCGGCCAGCTGACGCGCGAAATGTTCGACGCCCTCGTCGAATTCGAGATAGACGGGCCCGTGCAAGTGATCGACGGGCAAGTCCGCTTCCTGCGAGGCTCCCTCCCGGAAGGGCAAAAACAGGTGCGGAAATTCGTCGTCGGCGAGCACCACGGCCACCGGCCGTTCGACGTAGGACAATCCGGCGTCTCCGAGTGGCCAGCTCGCACCGGTGGCATAGACCACCGCGTTGTTGCCCAGCAGGATCATCGCGTCGACGCCGCGCTCGGTCATCGCCGAACGCAGCCGGGCCCCCGTCTCGCGGCGCAGGCGGGTCAGGTCTGCTGTTTCGGGTATCAGCAGTCCGTCGCCGGTGTTGGCGTCCAGTTGCGCGAACGTCGTCACTACAGACCCAGAAACTTCGTGACGTTGTCGCTGACGATCTTCACCGCGTTCTCCGGACCCACCGCGTCGACGACGGCTTTCAGCGATTTCTCGGAATAGCCGAAAGTGCTTTCGTTGTGCGGATAGTCGCTGGACCACATCACCTTGTCCACCCCGATTTGGTCGATCAGCTGCAGGCCCAGTGGGTCGACCATGAACGACGCGCTCATGTGGGTGTCCCAGTAGTGGCGGACGTCATGCTGCAGCGGCCGGTTGAACATGTGCTGGTAGGAGGCGACCAAGTGCTCGGCGTCCTGCAGCGCCCACGGCACCCAGGAGATGCCGCCCTCGAACCAGCCGATCCGCAACCCGGGATGGTCGTCGAGAATTCCGCCGAAGATGTACTTGGAGAACGTCTCCCGGAATCCGTCGATATTGATCATCATGCCGACCACGACGCTGTTGAACTCGGTCGGGCTTTTCGGCGGCGTCTCCCCGATGTGATGCGCGACCGGAAGACCCGCGGCCTCGATCTCGTCCCACACCGGCCTCATGGCAATGCTGGAGTAGTCGATCGGGTTGCCGTCGTCACCCTTGCCGGGATTCAGCGGCATCAAGAAGGTCTTCAGCCCCAACGACTTGAGCTCTTCCAGAGTCTTCCTGGTGCCCTGCGGGTCCCACCAGTTGATCAACCCGGCGCCGTAGAAGTGGCCGTTCGAACGTTCTTGGAGCTCGGCGATGTATTCGTTGTAGATGCGGAAGGCGAGCTCGCGAAGCTGCTTGTCCGGGTAGTGAAACAGCGCCAGCACCGCGTTGGGGAACGCCAGTTCCTTCTCGACGCAGTCGTCGTGCAGCTCTTGGATCCGGGCCTCGATGTTGGTGCTCGCGGCACCGGGAAGATCGTCGTACTGCATCAGCACGGCGCTGAAGTCGCCCGGCAGGAAGGACTGTCCCTTGCGTCCGACTTGGTAGGCACCGTCCTCGTACCAGATCCGCGGCGCCTTTTCCTTCAGGTCGTCCGGAAAGCGTTGATAGAAGATGTCATCCGCCAGCGAGATGTGGTTGTCTGCCGAGAAGACCACGGTCCCCTGCGGCAAACCGACATCGCTTCCCGCTGCGTGCCCACGTCGATCCTTCGGAGCGCCATAACCTCCGGGCGGGTAAAGCGTGCTTGTTCGAGTCGTCATCATTGACCCTCCATTCGGATCCGCAATTTTAAAAAGTAGCGAGCTGGGCTACCAGGTCACCGGCAGTTCGTAGACGCCGTAGGCGAGTCGGTCGTCCTTGAACGGAACCTCCTCGATCGGAACGGCGAGTTGCAGGGTGGGGATGCGCCGGGCCAGGGTGTGGAACACGATCTGCAGTTCGGCGCGGGCCAGCTGCTGTCCCACGCACTGATGCCGGCCGTAGCCGAACGCGACGTTGCGGTCGGCGCCCGAGCGATGCAGGTACAGCCGGTCCGGTTCGGCAAACGCGTCCGAATCCCAGTTGGCCGGGGCCAGATCGATGATGATTCCCTCGCCGGCACGGATCGTCTCACCGGCGATGTGGATGTCGTCGAGCGCGACGCGGCGTTGGCCGTTTTGAATGATGCTGAGATAACGCAACAACTCCTCCACCGCACCGGCGAGGACTTTCGGGTCTTCGGCATCGCGGATGACGGCCAGCTGGTCGGGGTTTTCGAGCAGGGCGAGCACACCGAGCCCGATCATGTTGGAGGTGGTCTCATGCCCGGCGATCAGCAGGCCGGTGCCCAGCTGGGCGGCCTCTTTCACGCTGAGCTCGCCGGCCTTGACCCGCTCGGCGAGGTCGGAAACAGCGTCCTCGGCCGGATTCTCCATCTTGGCCTCGACCAGCTGGGCAAGGTATTTGTGCAGGCTCATCGCGCCTTTGACGGTGTCCTCACCGGTGGCGTAACGCGCGAGCCCGACGTTGGCGTGGTGCTGGAACATGTCGGCGTCTTCGTAGGGCACTCCCAGCAGCTGGCTGATCACCAGCGAGGGCACCGGCAGGGCCAGAGCGGTGACGATGTCGGCGGGCTGCGGTCCGGCGAGAATCGCGTCGATGTGGTCGTCCGTAATCTGCTGGATGGTCGGGCGCAGATTTTCGACGCGCTTGAACGTGAAGGGCTTCGACAACATGCGCCGGAACCGGGTGTGCTCATCACCGTCGGCGGTGAAAACCGACCGCGGGCGCTTGTGCACCGTGGACAGCATGCCTTCGTTCCAGTGCGGGAATCCGGGCTGCCGGTCGTCGACGCTGACCCGGGAATCCGAAAACAGCTCGCGCACTTGCTCGTAGCCGGTGATGAGCCACGGCGTGCTGCCGTCCCAGATCCGGACCCTCGACAGCGGCCTGGCTTGCGCTAGTGCCATGACATCCGGTGGCGGGGCGAACGGGCAGCGCGGCTCCCTGGCCATTGGGTAGTCCGGGATATCGGAGGTCTGCGCAGTTGCAGTGCTCGTCAGTGTGTCTGTCATCTTTTTCACTCCTCGAGGTGGATGGCCAGCGCGGGGCACGCAGCCGCCGCCCGCCGCGCGCCATCGGCCCGCTCGGGTGGTGGATTGGGGTTGAGGAGGACGACGACGCCGTCGTCATCGCGCTGATCGAACACTTCGGGAGCATTCATCACGCAGTTCCCCGAAGAGGCGCAAACATCTTGGTCGACAGTCACCTTCATCCGCGAGTCCTTCACTCGTACGCCGTCACGGGCGCCAACCACAGGCCCACGACCGCGTCGATGAGCCCGGATGCCGCAGCCCGCCATGAACGGTGGGACGCCAGTGCGCCTGTGGCAAAAGCGCGTTCACGGTCGGCACAGGTGTGCATCAACAGGTTTCGGGCCATGATGTTGCGTTCGAAGTGCACCTCCGCCGGCAGGTTGGGCAGGCAGCGGTTGAAGCCGTCGACGACTTGCACCAGCGACGGCGAGCTGAGCGCGCCTTTGACGACGATGTTGTAGTAGGCCGGATCTGTCATGGCCTGGGCAGCGAAGCGCGCGTACCAGGTCGGGTTTCCGAGCTGCTCCAGGTGGTCGGTGAGCGGGCGCACCAAACAGGCCACCCAGGACCGCAATTCGTCGGACCCGCCCGAGGCCAGCAGGTCGGACACCATCTGCTCGCGGAGCTGCTCGACGGGTCCGCGGTGCTTGTGCTCGATCGCCCGCACCAGGTCGGCCTTGGTGCCGAAGTGATAACCGACGGCGGCGTTGTTGCCCTGGCCGGCGGCCTCGCTGACCTGCCGGTTGGACACCGCGAACATGCCGTGCTCGGCGTACAGGCGCTCGGCCGCCACCAGGATCGCCTCCTGGGTGGAACTGGCCCGCTCGGTGCGAACGGTCCGGCCGGCGGTGGTCATTGGATCAGTCAACCTCGTGTCAGAGTTTAAGTCAAGCGATTGATTTAAATTGGGCTCTGGTTTGCGCTGCGGCCGCAGCCGTGCGTAAGCCGAGCGTGCTGCATCGTCGCGCCGGAGCCTTTCGGCGATGTCAGCCGTGCTTCTTGGATCGGATCGGCTTGCCCGCCACGGTCCCGCCGTCGACCGGCAGCACGGTTCCGGTGACGTAGCGCGAACGGTCGGTCGCGAAATACAGCGCCGCCTCGGCGACGTCATCGGGAGTGCCCTCGCGCTTCAGCGGCCGATCCTCCCGCATCGTCTCGCGGATCCGCGCCTCGAACTGCCTCAGCTGTTCGGGGTCCATGCCGGTCCCCGACTTTCCCAAGATCGGCGTCGGTATGTTGCCGGGCGCGATGGCGTTCACCCGAACCTCGTGGTAAGCCAGCTCAATTGCCGCGGCCTTGGTGAACTGAATGACGGCCGCTTTGGACGCGCGATAGATCATCACGCCGCCGCCGGCCTGGATGCCGCCGATCGAGGTGATGTTAATGATCGACCCGCCCCCGTGTTCGGCCATGTGCCGCGCGGCATCTCGGGTTCCAGCCATCACGCCGAGCACGTTGACCCCCATCACACGGTGGAAATCGCTGAGGTCGTCGTCCAGCAACTTGCGCAGCGGGCTGGAAATCCCGGCATTGTTCACCATGACGTGCAGGCCGCCGAACTTCTCGACGGCACCGGATACCAGCGCTCCCACCTGTTCGGGGTCGGAGACGTCGGTCTGCCGGAAGACGGCGTTGGCGCCGAGCGACTTCGCCAGCGCCTCGCCGCGATCGGTCTCGACATCGGCGATGACGACCTGCGCGCCCTCGGCCACAAAGCGCTCCGCGAGACCGCGGCCGATACCGGACGCCGCGCCGGTGACGATGGCGACCTTGCCGTCCAATTCGTTAACCACACGACGAGTTAATCGGCGCATGCCGCGTTAAGTCAAGCAATTGATTTAACGACACCGCGGGCGAAGTCCTCCGAGATCGCTATGACCAAGCGCTATCGGGGTTCCGGCCCGCCGACGTCTAGGCCATGCTGAGAAAGCCAGTTCGTCGGGAAACTTGAAAGGCGTGATCATGAAGGTGTTGGTAATCGGTGGCAGCGGGCTGATCGGGTCACAGGTCGTCGCCAATCTCACCGAGCTGGGACACGTTGCGGTTCCGGCATCGCCAAGGACGGGCGTCAATTCCGTGACCGGCGAAGGTGTTGCCGAAGCGATGGCCGGAGTCCACACGGTTGTGGACGTGTCCAACTCGCCGTCCTGGGCCGACGACGACGTCCTGAACTTCTTCACCACCTCTACCGGCAACCTGCTAGACGCGGAGCGGGCCGCGGGCGTGCAGCATCATGTCGCCCTGTCGATCGTGGGCGCCGACCGGGCGGCCGAAAGTGGCTACATGCGAGCCAAAGTCGCGCAGGAAAAAGTGATCGTGGAATCGGGATCGTCGTATTCGGTCGTGCGGGCAACTCAGTTCTTCGAATTCGTTGACGGCATTGCTGATTCGTTCACCGAGGGTGATACGGTTCGTGCCCCGCACGGTGCGTTCCAGCCCATTGCCGCCGCGGACGTCGCCCTTGCGGTCACCCGTGCGGCGACGGGCGATCCGGTCAACGGGGTGATCAATATCGCCGGTCCCGAAAAGCATGGTATGGACGATTTCATCCGGACCCGGTTGGCGGCGACGGGTGATGCGCGCACGGTGGTGACGGATAATGATGCCCGCTATTACGGTGCCGTGCTCGACGACCGCAGCATCGTTCCCACCGACGGCGAAGAAGTGGCCGTCTACCCCACCACCTTCAGCGACTGGATGGCTGCGCAGGCACCGAGCGGTGCCCAATAAGAGCTCTTCGGCGAAGACTCCGATAGAGCACGGCTCGGTCCACATACGTTTGCGCACAGCGACATTGACGTCATCCAGGCCCCGGTCTGGATGCGCGCATGCGGCGCGCGATGCTCGGGAGGCCTAGCGTGGGCGGTTGCGCTCCGCCTAGCATCCAAGCAGGAGAACGTTGGGTTGAGCAAAAGACGAGGAGCACCGATTGCCGTGCAACCCACTAGTGGCGTTCCCTTCGACAGAACTCGGCTCACCAGGCGCGGTTTCATGGCTGCCGGCATCGCCGGTGGGTTGGCGCTGACAGCATGCAGCCAACCGAAGACGGAGCGGTCGGGCAGTGCCCGAATGGCCGCGGCCATCGCCGAAGCCGAGGCCGCCCGTCCGCATCGTGGCCGCACCGTCACCGCCAAGCTGACGCCCCAGCAGGCCCAGGTCGACATTGGCGGGCCGATCGTTCGCACGCTGGCCTACGGCAACAGCATCCCGGGCCCGGTGATCCGCGCCAGCATCGGTGACGAGGTCGTGGTCACGGTGTCGAACGGGCTCGATCATCCGACGTCGGTGCATTGGCACGGTATCTCCCTGCGCAACGACATGGACGGCGCCGAGCCGGCCACACCCGACATTTCACCCGGCCACGACTTCACCTACCGGTTCTCCGTACCGAATTCGGGTACCTACTGGGCACACCCGCACACCGGCCTGGACGCCGACACCGGTCTCTATCTCCCGGTCATCGTCGACGACCCGACCGAGGGCAACTACGACGCCGAATGGATCGTCGTCCTTGATGATTGGACCGATGGCGTCGGAAAGAGTCCTCAGCAGCTCTACAGCGAACTGAGCAACCCGAACAAATCCCCGCAGACCACGCCCGAAACGACGACGTCGACCACACCGACGACGACCGAGACGACGTCGACCAGCCCTAGCACCTCGACGAGCCCAGCATCGCCGCCCTCGGCGGCGGGCGTCGGTACCAGCGATCTCCTCGGCGGCGACGCCGGCGACATCGCCTACCCGTACTATCTGATCAATGGCCGAATCTCCGCTTCTCCCATGGCGTTTAATGCCAAGCCCGGCCAGCGCATCCGCATCCGCTTCATCAACACCGCCGCCGACACCACCTTCCGGGTCGCGCTCGCCGGCCATGCGATGACGGTGACTCACACCGACGGCTATCCCGTGGTCCCCACACAAGTCGATGCGCTGCTCATCGGGATGGCCGAACGCTACGACGTCATCGTGACCGCCGCGGATGGCGTCTTTCCTCTGGTCGCGGTCGCCGAGGGCAAGAACGGCTTGGCGCGCGCATTGCTCTCCACGGCCGCCGGCAGCGGACCAGACCCGCAATTCCAGCCGGGCGAGCTCACCAAGCGGGTGGGCACCGTCGAGATGTTCACGGCCACAACACCGGTCAACCTAGGACGGCCCGATCCCAACCTCAACCTGCCGGTGCTGCTGGGCGGCAACATGATGCAATACAACTGGACGATCAACGATGCGCCCTACGGCAAGACCAATCCTCTGCACGTCCACCAAGGCCAACGGCCCATTATCACGTTCGACAACACCACGATGATGTATCACCCAATTCACCTGCACGGGCACACGTTCCAGGTGATCAGGGCCGACGGCAGCCCGGGCGCGCGCAAGGACACCGTAATGGTGCTGCCGAAGCAGAAGCTTGTTGCCGTTCTTGTTGCCGACAATCCCGGCACCTGGGTGATGCACTGCCACAACATCTATCACCAGGTAGCAGGAATGATGACCCGCCTGGACTACGTCTTCTGACGTTCAGGCTGCGCCCAAAAAATCTATCAGCAGCTGGTTGACCACCGAGGGCTGCTCAATCTGGGGGCAGTGTCCGGCCGTGTCGACCACAACCGAACGGGCCCCGTCGATCTGCTTGGCGATCTCGACGGCCCAGCCGGCCGGAAGGAGCTTGTCGTCTCCCCCTTCGACGACAAGCGTTGGCACGCCGATGCGTTCGTAGGCTCGTGTGGTCGACGGGGTCGCGGACGGCGTGGCGCCGGGGCGGCGGAACCTGGCAGCGGCGATCGCCTCCCATGCCCCCGGCGCGGTGCTCGACTCGTGGCGGCGGCGCACGTAGTCGTCGTCGGCGGGATAGCCGGAGTCGAAGAACAGCGCTTCGACGATGCGGCGCATCGCCGGCAGCGTCGCGTCATAGTTCTGCAGCGCCTCGAAATGCTCGTTCTGCTGTATCTCCCCGCCGCCGCAGATGATCACCAGGCTGCGCACTGGTAGCAGCGGTGTGCCCGACGTGGCGTCGGTGAGCAGATTGATGGCTCCCATCGAATTGCCGACGAAGTGCGCCGAGTCGACACCGAGCAGTTCGCAAAAGCGCGCCACGTGCCGAATCCGCATGCCACGGCCATCGACGAAGTCAATGACCTTGGCGGACTCCCCGAACCCCAGCTGATCAGGCGCCAGGACCCGGTAACGCGCGGCAAGCGCGGCGAAGTTGTGTTCCCAGCCGAGCTCGGCGCCGGCACCGAACTCCCCACCGTGCAGCAACACCACCGGGTCGCCTTCGCCGGCTTCCAGATAGCTGGTGGTGAGCCCGTCAACCGAGATGGTTTTACGCTGCATCATTTGATCGCGATCGGGTTCACCGGTGAGCCCACTGCCCCAACGACTCTCAGCGGCGGGGCGACGAGCTGAAACTCGTAGACGCCGTCGGCAGCGCAGTCGTCGGCCAGCGCGGTGAGATCCCAGTACTCACCGAACATCAGACCCATGTCGCGCAGGCAGAGCAGATGCAAGGGAAAGGTAAGCCCCTCGACGCCCGAGACCAGGTCTTCGACTTGGAGATTGTCGGCCGCGACGGCGGCGATCTCGTGGTCGTGCAGCCACTGGGCACATCGCCAGTCCAACCCGGAATAGCCTTCTGTCTTGTTGCCGGTCATGAGAAACCTTGCCCACCAGCCGGTCCGAATAAGCACGATGTCGCCCCGGCCGATCGTCACCCCCTGCGCGCGCACCACGTCATCCAGCTCTTCCGGCGAGATCGGGTTTCCGGCTTCCAAGAAGACGTCCGCGTTCCGGTGACGAACCAGGTCCAGTAGCACGCCCCGTGACGTGATGCCCTTGCCGTCGACCTTGTCGATGCCGCAGCGGTATGCCCCCAAACTGGTCACCGAATCGGCCGGGAAGCCGTTGTAGAGGTGGCCGTCGTAATAGACGTGGGACAACGCGTCCCACTGGCTGGCCGCCTGCAACGGCATGATGATGATGTCGTCGTTGAAGCGGAACGGGTTGTCTGCGGTCATGTAGCCGCTCAGCTGCTGCGCCACCGGGTTACTCGGCCAGTCGGGCCCGTACCTGGCAAGGGTGTTCACATCGCCGCCGTCCACCGTCATCACGTGGATCGGATTATGCCGAAAACCGAAGGCGCCCTGCGGTCCCGACGAGCCGAAGTCCACGCCGAGGGGAAACACTCTCCCGTGCCGGACCAGACTCGCGGCCTGGGCGACCTTGTCCTCGGTGATGAAATTCAACGTGCCGAGCTCGTCGTCATCACCCCAACGGCCCCAGTTACTGACGTCGCGAGCGGCCCGCCGAAAGTCGGTCATACTGGCCACGGAGCACGCCCTTCCTCGAGTTCACGCGCGATTGCGGCGCCCACGTTCCCGCCGTCGACCCATAACACCTGGCCCGAAATATAGCTAGCGGCACGGCTATTCAGAAAGAGCAGGGCCGAAGCCTGCTCGGCGGGGCCGGAAACGCGGCCCAGCGGCTTAGGAATGTCGTCGAGGAAGTCCTGTCCGTACGCCGCGCGCAACTGGTCCAGGATCGGCGTCTCGGTGACCCCGGGACCGGTGCAGTTGATGCGGATTCCCCGCGCGCCCAGCGGCGTGGCGCTGCGCATGGCGTACAGGATGATCGCTTCCTTCGACAACTGATAGCCGGTGCCGAGCGCATCGGGATGCCCAGCGCACCAGTCGATACCCTCCCGCATCGTCGCGGTACGCAGCAGCGGCGCCACGTCCCGCAGATGCTCCCGATACGCGGCCGCCGCGAGCGATGACACGCTGACAATGGACGACCCCGCGACCATCTTCGGAATCAGCGCCTCGGTGGCGTGGCGCATCCCCAGGAAATTGATGGTCACAACGAGTGGCGGATCGCCGATCCCGGACGACACGCCCGCGACATTGAACAGCGCATCGATTTGTCCCGTTACCGCCGCGATCGCCGACTCGATCGATGTCTGATCGGCCAGGTCGACCTCATGAAACTCGTCGATCGCGAAATCCGGCCGCCGTTTGTCCAACCCGATGACTTCGGCCCCGAGCTCGGTGAGCTGCGCTACCACGTGTTCGCCGATGCCGGAGGCACATCCGGTCACCACCGCACGGCGGCCGTCGTAGCGCCACAGCTCGTCGATTTCTCCCAAGGCTCGCCTCGAAATTCTCCCGACTCAGATGCCGTCCGGCACTACTTTTGCTGTTCCTTTGCGCGCTGCGCCGCCTGAACGCGACCTTCGTTGATCTCCGCCATGGCCTCGGGGATCTCGCTGGCGGTGAACTTACCGCCACGACCAGTCGGGAGTCCACCAAACGAGTAATCCTCGTCGAATTGCGGTGCGGTCGATTTCGGCCGACGCGCCTCCACCTTCTCGATGACCGGCTCCAGCCGCTTCGTCTTTTCCGCCACGGCCTTTGCGTCCCGCTCGATGAATTCGGGGAGCACCTCCTTGCCCATCAGCTCGATGGATTCCATGGTGCCCTCGTGGCTGCGCGGGTTGAGCAGCAAGATGATCTCGTCGACCCCGCTCTCTTCATAGCCGCGCAGGAACTCGCGCACCGTGGCCGGAGAGCCGATCGCGCCCCGACCGGGCCCATACGCCAGTGTCGGATCCTTTTCCACCTCTTCGAGATACCGCTGCCACACTCCGGTCCGCCCCGGCGTGTGCACTCCCGTCATGTAGTAGTGCATGATTCCGAACGAGAAGAACCCGCCGCCCTGCCCGAGCCGCTGCAGGGCCTGCTCATCCGTTTTGGCCACCATCATGGACAGGTCACCGCCGATGGCGAGGATGTTGGGGTTGATCCGGGGAGTGACCGGGACGCCGTTCTCCTCGAACTCCTTGTAGTAGCCGTTGACCCGCTCGGTCAGCGGACCGGGACCCGTGTAGGCGAAACTCAGGGCGCCGATCGCCTTTTGGGCCGCCATCTGCACGCTGGCCGGCCGCGTGCAGGCGACCCAGACCGGCGGGTGCGGCTTTTGCAGCGGCTTGGGAACGACGTTGCGCGCCGGCATCTGGACGTGTTCACCGTTGAAGCCGGTGAACGGCTCCTCGATCATGCAGCGGATCGAGACCTCGAGGGCCTCTTCCCACTGCGCCCGCTTGTCGGCGGGATCGATGTTGAATCCGCCGAGTTCGCCGACCGATGACGATTCCCCGGTGCCGAATTCGACGCGGCCGTTGGAAACGAGGTCGAGGGTGGCGATGCGCTCGGCTACCCGGGCGGGGTGATTGACCGCCGGCGGCAGGTGCATGATGCCGAATCCCAGCCGAATGTTCTTGGTCCGCTGGCTGGCCGCCGCCAAGAAGATCTCCGGTGCCGTCGAGTGGCAGTACTCCTCGAGGAAGTGGTGCTCGGTCAACCACACGGTGGAGAAACCCGCTGTGTCCGCGGCCTCGACCTCGTTGAGACAGTCCTGCAACAAGACATGTTCGTCATCGGGCGCCCAGGGCCGCGGCAGGGCGAATTCGTAGAACAGTGAGATTTTCATCGTTACCTCCTATGAGTATTAATGGCTCGGTTGGCTGCCTGGGCCGCAACGTGTTTCGCCGCGACATAGCCGAAAGTCATGGCTGGGCCGATGGTCGCCCCGGCACCGGCGTAGCTGCGGCCCATCACCGGCGCGGAGGTGTTGCCCACCGCGTAGAGCCCGGGCAGCACGGTGCCATCGGTTCGCAGCACGCGGGCGTATTCGTCGGTCAGCAGGCCGCCCGACGTGCCGAGGTCCCCGAGCACGATCCGGAAGGCGTAGTACGGCGGATCACCAAGCGGATACAGGTTCGGGTTGGGCAAGGTGTGGTCGCCGTAGTAGTTGTCGTACACGCTGTCCCCGCGGTTGAAATCGTCGTCGTGGCCCTGGCGGGCGAGTTCGTTGAAGCGGCTGGCGGTTTCGGCAAGCTGTTGTGCGGGCACGCCGATCTCAGCCGCCATTTCGTCCCACGTCGTGGCCGCTTTGACCACACCCGACTCCAGCCACGCCGGTGGGATCTTGCGGCCGGTGGGGACCGGTGCACCCGGGATCTTGGGTATCGGCAGGTGCCCCCCGACGACGTATCGGGTGAACGATCTGTGGTCGGTGATCAGCCAGCACGGGATGTGGCTCATGCCGGACCTCTGGCCCTCGATCATGGCGTGACCGAAGTCCATGTAGGGGGCCGCCTCGTTGATGAAGCGCTTGCCCGCACCGTTGACGATGAACTGCGCCGGCATCATCCGCTCGTTGAGCATGAACTGCATGCGGCCGTCCGGCCACTGGATCGCCGGGAACCACCAGGCCTCGTCGAGCAGTTCCGTCGCGGCGCCGAGGTTTTGACCGGCCCGGATGCCGTCGCCCATGGCCGCGGGATTGCCGAAGCTCCAATCCTGGTTCACCTCGGGCAGAAGTTCTTTGCGCCAGGCGAGGTCGTGGTCGAATCCTCCCGATGCCAGGATGACGCCCAGGCGCGCACCGATCCGCTGCGACTTGCCCTCGCGTTCCACCAGCGCGCCGGTAACCGATCCGTCGGAGTCGGTGAGCAGCTGCACCATCGGCGAGTCCAGCCAGAGCGGGATGCCGCGTTCTCTCAGCGCCAGCCGGAGTCGGGCCGCCAGCGACTGTCCGATGGCCGCCATCCGCTCACCGAACACCCTCGCCCGGACCATTCGCCCAATCAGCTTCAGCAGCATGCCTTTGCCCGCCCACGACTGCCTAATCCGGTAGAACGTGCGCAGGTCCTTGGGCCCCAACCAGATTCCCTTGGGGGCCAGGGCCAGCGGCTGCAACAGCTTTTGCTCGTCGGCGCCCAACTTCCGCAGGTCGATGGCGGGCACGTTGATCGTGCTGCCGAGTTCCGAGCCGCCGGGCAACTCGGGGTAGTAGTCGGCATAGCCGGGCTTCCAGACGAATTCGAACCATCCGGACAGCTGCTCCAAGAACTGCAGCATTTGTGGCGCGGTCTCGACGTACTGCCGCAGCCGTGCCTCGCTGACCAATCCGTCGGTGATCTGCTTGAGGTAGCCCACGACGGCTTCGGGCGCGGGCACATACCCCTCCCGCCGCTGGGCGGGGGCCCCGGGCACCCAGATGCCGCCACCGGACAAAGCGGTGGAACCCCCGAAGTGGGACGACTTTTCGATCACCAATGCGTCAAGCCCGGCGGCCTGCGCCGTCAGCGCGGCCGTCATGCCACCACCGCCGGATCCTACGATGAGCACGTCGACAAGGTGATCGAAACCGTCCAGTGCGGCCGTCACTTCGGAAGTGCCGTTCTGATGGCGAAACCGGCGATCAGTTCGGGTGCGGGTTTGTAGAAACGACCGGTAATTTCATAGGGGCCCGCTGATTCCAGCGCCCCGAACGCCGCTACCCATGTGCGGATCTCCTGCGCGGAACTGCCGCCCTCATGGGCGACAAACGAATTCGACCACCCGTCGAGTTCGCTCAGCCACCCTCCGTCGATGATCTCCAGGAATCGGTGGTCCCACGTCGGGTTGAGTGCCTGCAGGTCACTCTCGCCGGCGGCGAAGTGTCTGGCCGCATCGATGACGGCGGCTTGCCGGGCCTGCCGCTGCTCGGAGGTCATCGGCCGGCCATGCACGATCCGCTCCAGCACCTGCGCAGGCGCGGTCGCCAGGGTCGGCACCGGCGGGCTGTGCGAGAGCCCTCCGGATCCCAGAATGAGAACTCGCTTGTCCAGGGTGGCCAGGTAATTGCCGACGGCGGCGCCGAGCGCACGGCAGCGATGCATCGGACCCAGCGGCACGCCGATGGCGTTGACGAAGATCGGTATCACAGGACGCGCGGTGGCATCGTCGAAGAGCTTTTCAAGCGGCTGGACGGTGCCGTGGTCCACGTCCATGCTGGCCGATACCGCGATGTCGACGCCCGCGTCGAGGACCGCCTTAGCGCAGTCGGTCGCAAGCGCCTCCGGTACGTTCAGCGGGCCGGCGTGGGTGTCGTAGTCGCCCACTCCGCAGGCACTGGTGCCAATGCAAAAGGGCGGCATCACCTTATAGAAGAAGCCGTTGTAGTGATCCGGGGAGAAACTGACCACCAGTTCGGGGTCATACTCTTCGACGAAGCTTCGCGCTTCGTCGATTGCGCCTTCGATGTCGTCAAGCAGGTCCCGCGATGGCCCCGGAAGATTCAGGAGCGGGCTGTGCGACATACAGCACAGAGCCATTGCCACTTTGCAAATCACCCCCTCGCGGCGTGAGTGTGAGTGCGTCAAGGAGCGCGGTACTCATGTCGGGCGCGCGCTGAGCGATGCAGGCACCCGCGATGCATCGGTCGGGGCGCAGGAACAGCACCGAGTCCGAGTGAGCGTCGAACCAGGACTTGAGGTCACCGTGCCGGTCGCCCACCACCACGACATCGGGGTCGTCGTGTCCGGTCCAGTGCAGCTGGGTCGCGGGTCGCAGCGCAAAGAATCGGGCGCCCAACGCTTTCCAGTCTGCGAACGCCACATCACCGAGAATTTTGCGCGGGTTGTTGTTCCAGCACACCACGGCGAACCACGAACCGAGCACGTCGTCGAGCAACACGTCCTGCTGCTCCCGGGTGTCGACGCGCGGCTGGACGAACAGCGTGCCCACCGGCGAATCGGTACGCTCGGGCTCGGCGTGTACGACGGCCCCGTGCTCGTAGCGGGGCATCGGCTTGAACCGCATTTCCAGCACATAACGCTTGAGCGACGGCACAATTGACGCCGACCGCACCAGGAGATCCCGCGCGGTCGCCACGCGGCGGTTGGTCGGTGAGATCACCCGGCCCACCATGGTGGACAGATCGATCATCGCGCGGGCGTGCTTGCGGCGCTCCACGTCATAGGTGTCCAGCAGCTTGTCGTCGGCCCGGCCGCTCACCACCGCCGCGAGCTTCCAGCCCAGGTTCGCCGCATCGCGGATCCCGCTGTTGTACCCCTGCCCCTGCCACACCGGCATCAGGTGGGCGGCGTCCCCGGCGAGCAGCAGCCGGCCCTGGCGGAACGCGCCGGCGATCCGCGAGTGGTGGGTGTAGACCCGGCGCCGGATCACGTCGACCCGGTCGGGGTGGGGCACCATCCTGGCCAGCATCTGCGTCAGAAACGCGGGATCTTCGGCCTGCTCATCGGTCTCGTCGGCGTGAATCATGAACTCGAAGCGGCGAATTCCGTGGGCGATCGAGATCGAGGCGTAAGGGCGTTCGGGGTCGGCGCCGACCTCGCTGTTCGGGTGCCCGAGCGGGTCGTTGGCGATGTCGACCACCAGCCACCGTGTCGACGACGTCGTTCCATCAAACGACACACCCATCACCCGGCGTGTCATGCTGCGGCCGCCGTCGCACCCGACGACATAGCGCGCCCGCACACGTGAGGCGTCGCCGTCGTTGTCGGCGCCGCCACCGAGCTCGACGGTCACCCCGTCGGCGCTTTCCTGGCATGCCGTCATCGGACGGCCCCACCGCACCTGAACATGTTCGAATCGGTCCAGGCCGGCGAGCAATTCGGCGTCGACGAGCGGTTGTACGAAGCCATTTCGCTTCGGCCAACCGAAACGCGCGTCCGGCGGGGCCATCTCGGCAAGCACTCGGCGCTTGGCATCGACGAACCGCAGAATCTGATTGGGCACGGTGTGCGGCAGCACCCGGTCGGCGAGCCCGATCGATTGGAAGGTCCGCAGCGCCTCGTCATCCAGGCCCACCCCGCGGGGATAGTCGATGAGGGTGTCCCGCTCGTCGACCACCACCGTGCGGATACCCTGCAGGCCAAGGATGTTGGCGATGGTCAAACCGACCGGGCCCGCGCCCACCACGAGGACGTCGGTGTCGATGTCAGGAACCTCCTGCCCCGGTGCAATCATTACCGACCCAGCAGAAAGTCGAGGTGCAACTGGTTAAAGGTCTTAGCGTCCTCGTACTGCGGCCAATGGCCGCAACCGGGCATCACCTCGAAGCGCGCACCCGGAATCATCGACGCCATCCGGCGACCCTCCGCCACGTCGGCGGTCGGATCGTCACTGGTCCACAGCACGAGCGTCGGAGCGATGATCGATCCGTATTCGTCGGGGCCGAGGATGTTGCGTGCGCGAATCTCCGGATCCTGCAACGCCATGATGTCGCTCATTGCGGAGACGAATCCCGGTTGTCGATATACCCGTTGACGGCTGGCAACCAGATCGTCGTAAGCCTTGGACTTGTCGGCCATCAGCCATTTGATGCGCGCTTGCACCGTTTCCCAGGTCGGGTCCTCGGCGGCTGCCATGGACAGGGTGATGATCCGTTGCATCACCACGGGATCGGCCTGAGATCCGCCGGCGGTGTTGAGCACCAGTTGCTCAACCACATCCGGATGGTCGACCGCGGTGCGCGCAGCCACCCAGCCCCCGAGCGATTCGCCGCTGAGGTAGGCGCGATCCGCACCGATGGTGCGCAGCACCGCCATCAGATGCTCGACGTAGTGGGCGACTTCCAGCGGATGCCCCGGCTTGTCGGTGTACCCGTGGCCCAGCATGTCGATCGACCACGTCCAGAAATGCTCGGCGTGCGCGCCGAGGTTGCGCACGTAGGCCTCGGCGTGGCCGCCGGATCCGTGCAGCAGCATTAGTACGGGCTTGCCGGGATGGCCGGCGCGTAGGTAGCGGGTCCGTATTCCTCCGGCATCGAGGTAGCCCTGCTCAAACGCGACGCCCTGGAGATCGCTCCAGATGCTCTCGAACTCCGCCACGGTGCTGTCCGGCCTCCAGATCGGGGGAAATCTCGTTCTCGTTTTCGGCCTACGTTGTGTGCTAATATCGCACACTAATGTGCGTTAAATATAGAGCTTCGCTCTCGCGAGAAGGTCTGTCAAGGCTGTGAAGGGGTCCGGTACCGGTTCGCAGACCCTGGCCAGGGGTCTGACCGCGCTACAGATGGTGGCGGACTCCCCCGGCGGACTGACGGTGCAACAGCTCGCCGATCAGGTGGGCGTGCATCGCACCATCGCCTATCGATTGCTGACGACGTTGGCCGAGTTCCGTCTGGTGGCCAAGGGAGAGGACGGCCGCTACCGGCCGGCGGCGGGCCTGGCCGTGCTCGGTGCTTCCTTCGATCGCAATGTGCGCCAACTGAGCCTGCCGACGCTGCGCGCCCTGGCCGACGAGCTCGGCACGACGGTGTCGCTGCTCATCGCCGAGGGCGACCAGCAGGTGGCGATCGCGGTGATCGTGCCCAGCCATGTCGCCTACCAGCTTTCCTTTCACGAAGGCAGCCGATACCCGCTGGACCGCGGCGCCGCCGGCATCGCCTTGCTCGCGTGCATGCCACCGCGCCCCGGCGAACGGGAGCTGGTTTCCCGGGCGCGTGAACGCGGTTGGGTGACGACCTACGGCGAAATCGAACCGAATACCTATGGTCTGGCCGTGGGGGTGCGCCGCCCGGTGCCGTCGCCGCCAACGTGCATCAACCTCATCTCACACCGAGAAGACGTGGTGATGCGCGGGAAAGATGCGGTGGTCAAGGCCGCCAAGCAGTTGTCGGAGCTACTGAGCTGAAGGGATAGCAGTCCATGTCATGGGACCACGAAGTCGACGTCGTCGTGCTCGGCAGTGGCGGCGCCGGCCTCACCGCCGCGCTGACCGCGGCCGTCGCGGGCGCCTCGGTGGAGGTCTACGAAAAGGCCCCGACCGTCGGCGGGACCACCGCCGTGTCTGGCGGCATCGTGTGGATCCCCGCCCATAACCGTTCCCCCGACGGCGAATTGACGCCCGCCGACGCGTTGCAGTATCTACGCGCCCAGTCGCTCGGATCGATGGACGACGAGTTGGTCGAAACGTTCGTGCGCACCGGGCCGGCGATGCTCGATTTCATCGAGGCACACAGCGGTCTTCAGTTCGAGATTGCGACCGGCTTCCCCGACTACCGCCCCGAGTTACCGGGCGGGCGGCCGGCGGGGGGCAGGTCGCTGAGCGCGGCCCCCTTCGACCTGGCCCAACTCGACGAATGGGCAACGCAGATCACGTCTTTCCCGGCCGACTGGTCCAACGTCGGTTTCGATGCCGAGACCAGGGCGCGCCTGCACGCGGCGATCGACGAACGAACCAGCCATCTGTGCGTCGCCGGCACCGCGCTGATCGCGGGGCTCCTCAAGGGCCTGCTGGATGCCGGGGTGACCCCGCACACCAATGCGCGCGCCGAAGGACTCACCGTCGAAGACGGAGAGATCACCGGGGTGCGCGTGGCGCTGCCGGATCGGATGGTCAGTGTTCGCGCCCGGCACGGGGTCATCTTGAGCACAGGCGGCTTCGAGTGGGATCCAACGCTGACACAAGCCTTTCTACGCGGCCCCATGCACGGCGCGGTCTCTCCACCCAACAACACCGGCGACGGTTTGCGCATGGCGATGGAGCACGGGGCCGACCTGGCCAACATGGGTGAAGCGTGGTGGGTGCCGATCGTGCAAATACCCGGCGACACGATCGAGGGCAAGCCGCGCAGCCGCAGCGTGCGGCTGGAAAGAACGCGGCCTCGCAGCATCATCGTCAACTCGGCCGGCCGGCGCTTCGTCAACGAGGCGTGCGATTACAACTCGATGGCCGGTGCCTTCCATTACCTGGATCCTCGCGGCGGCTACGTCAACGATCGCGGGTGGATGGTGTTCGATTCGATTCACCTGCAGCGCTATGGATTTCTTGGTATCGAACCTGGGCAACCCGTCCCGGACTGGTTCTGCGAGTCGGCAGACCTCGTCGAGTTGGCCGCCAAGACCGGCATCGACGCCGACGGTCTGACCCACACGGTCGAGAGCTGGAACCGTCATGTGGCCACCGGCGCGGACCCCGACTTCGGCCGCGGCTCTAGCGCCTACGACGGCTACTGGGGCGATGACACCGCGACCACACCGGCCGGTAAGACGCTGGGCCCGATCGACACCGCCCCGTTCTACGCGGTGCCGGTGAGCATCGGTGCGATGGGAACCAAGGGTGGACCGCGCACCGATCACGATGCCCGCGTTCTGCATGTCGGCGGCGAGCCGATACCGGGTCTGTTCGCTGCGGGCAATGCGATGGGCGGCGTGACCGGACGCGCGTACGGTGGCGCCGGCGGAACCCTGGGCCCGGCAATGGTTTTCGGTTATCGTGCGGGTCACGCGGCCGCCACCGGGAAGTCGGTCGACCTGAAATAGTCGGGGCGGGCGCCGTGGGCGCCGGGTGATTTGCCGTCAGCCTTGCTGGCGCAACCGGTGCACCCTGCGTCATCCTGGGTTGATGGTCGCCTACGACTGGATCGGTGCCACCTATCGCAGCACTCGTCGAGCCGATCCGCGGATCGCTTCGCAAGTGCATGCCGCGCTCGCCACGATGGGCACCGTCGTCAACGTCGGGGCAGGCACGGGTTCCTACGAACCAGCCCAGACCGTCGCCGCGATCGAGCCCAGCACGGTGATGATCGCCCAGCGTCCCGTGGGAGCAGCGCCCTGTGTCCAGGCCGTGGCAGAGGCCTTGCCACTGCGCGACAAGTGCGTTGACGCCGCGATGGCGATGCTGACCGTGCACCACTGGGAGGACCTCGCGGCCGGAATCGACGAATTACGCCGCGTCGTGCGCCACCGGATAGTCGTGTTGACGTGGGATCAATGGGTGATTCAGAAGTTCTGGTTGCTTCGTGAATACCTGCCCGACGTCGCTCAGATCAACGAAGAGCTTTATGTGCCGATCGCGAGACTTGTTGAGATGCTGGGAGGGGCGCAGGTGCACACGGTGCCCGTACCGCATGACTGCACCGACGGATTCGGCGCCGCCTTTTGGCGCCGCCCCGAGGCCTATCTTGACGCCACCGTCCGCGCCGGTATCTCCATGTTGGCGTACGCAGATGAGAGCTCGCTGGCCGAGGGTTTGGCCCGGCTCGCAGCAGACCTGCACTCCGGACGATGGCAGCAACGACACGCCGATCTGCTTGAACAACAACAACTGGACGTCGGCTATCGCCTACTGATCAGCGATTGCGGTTAACACACAGCTTCGAATCGATCCTCTTAAATCCCACCATCTTTCGACCAGGCCGTGCCGGGACCTCGCGCGGCTGCGCGACCATCAGGCGAGTTTGCTTCGCGATAACGCCGGTGATAGCGCAAATGGGAATCGCCTCATGCCGGACGGAACGCTCGCCGCAGCACCCACATCCGGCGCCTTGGGCGCGACCGCGACACGTGTGGGCGGCCCGGTTTTGTCGTAGGTGGCTGCGATGATGTTGTCATGTCTTCGAGCGCATCGGCTGGCGCCGTGGTGGTGAGTCCTGGCGAGCGTCTTGAGGTGTTGTTCGAGGAGCTGGCGGAGTTGACCGGTCAGCGCAATGCGATTGATGGGCGCATCGTCGAGATCGTGGCCGAGATCGATCGCGACGAGCTCTGCGGTGTCACCGGCGCGCGGTCGGTGCCGGCGTTGGTGGCCTGGAAGATCGGCTGCTCGTCAACGAACGCCCACACGATCACCACCGTCGCGAGCCGGCTCGAGGAGTTCCCACGCTGCGCCCAAGGCATGCGAGAGGGCCGGCTGTCGGCCGATCAGGTCGGCATCATCGCGGCGCGGGCCGGCGAGGGGTCCGATGAGCACTACGCGCAGCTGGCGCGC
>NZ_DASUHS010000035.1:0-5358 GCF_036273375.1 Mycobacterium sp.
GACGATGACAGCGTCTGCGGGTCCGGTGATGGTGATGACGCCACGATGGTGCAGCCGGTGATGATAAGGGCATAGCAGCACCAGGTTGGCCAACTCCGTTGAGCCGCCGTCTTCCCAGTGCCGAATGTGATGGGCGTGCAGACCACGGGTGGCACCACAGCCAGGAACCGCGCACATGCGGTCGCGATGCTCCAGCGCGCGGCGAAGCCGCCGGTTGACCAGCCGGGTCGCCCGGCCCGCACCAATGACCTCGCCGTGACGTTGGAACCACACTTCGCACGTGGCATCACACGTCAGGTATCGGCGTTCGGCGTCGGTGAGCAACGGACCCAGATGCAGCGCGGCGACACGCTGGGCAACGTCGACGTGCACCACCACGGTGGTGTGCTGCCCGTGTGGGCGCCGCGCCGCCTCAGCGTCCCATCCAGCCTCGACCAGGCGCATAAACGCCTCGACGGTGCTAGGCAACGGGGGCCGCTGACCGGAAACGCCCGCGCCAGCGCCATGATCACGCTTCCACTCGGCGATCAGCGCATCACGATGAGACGCCAAGGCGGCGTCGAACTTCGCGGCGTCATGGTGGCCAAGTGTGATCCGGTAGCAGCTCCCGTGCTCGTTGGCGGTCGTGATGATCGCGCGCTCGGGTCCGGGCTCGGGCTCGGGCCGAGGTTCGGGTTCGGGTCGCGGTTCCAGCTTGACCGCGGTGCGCAGCTGGCTGACCGTGGCACAGCGCGCCAGCTGCGCGTAATGCTCATCGGACCCCTCGCCCGCTCGCTGCGCGATAACGCCAACCTGATCCAGCGAGAAGCGGCCCTCCCGCATGCCCTGGACGCAGCGCGGGAACTCCTCCAGCCGGCTCGCGACCGTGGCGATCGTGTGCGCGTTTGCCGACGAGCAACCGGTCTTCCACGCCACCAGCGCCGGCACCGACCGCGCCCCGGTGACACCGCACAATTCGTCGCGATCGATCTCGGCCACGATCTCCACAATGCGCCCATCAATCGCATTGCGCTGACCGGTCAACTCCGCCAGCTCCTCGAACAACACCTCAAGGCGCTCGCCAGGACTCACCACCACGGCGCCAGCGGATGCGGTCGAAGACATGACGTCATCATCGCAGCCACCACCGACAATCCCGGCCGCCCGATCCCCGCTTCCGAGTTTGGTGCGCACATCCCCCAACCCACGCCGCAAAGCAACAGGTCAGGCCGCTGCAACGACCGCTAATCTCGATTCGTGAGCCGAGTCAGGTTTCAAGCACTCGCTGCCGGCAGCGGTGGAACACCAAGCCTGAATACGGTTGTCGACCGTCACGACGACGAACCGGTTGACCTTGGGACAGAGTGCTTTCGGCGCCGTCAGCGACCGAGGTTCGCTAGCGGGCTTCCGAACCCGGCTCCGCCGCGCCGTCGTCCTCGCCGCAACGCGGGTGCCCACGCCATTTCCGGTATCCACGATGCGCGGCGAACGCGCCGACGATCGCACTCACGCACCACACCGCTATCGCCGCGTAGGCCAACGGCGACGACCGATTCCCGATCGAAGCGCCCAGCGCGGTGTAGGCGAAGGCCCGCGGCGCCGAACCGATGAACGCGCCAACGGCCATCTGCCACACCGGAACTCCGAAAGCCCCGAACGCATACGAGGCCAGTGCATCCGAGATGCCGGGGACGAAGCGCTGGCCGACGACCGCCCACAGTCCGCCGCGTCCGATCAGGGCATCGATGCGATCGGCCCGTGCGTCGCCCAGCAGTGCGCGTGCGCTGTCGCGGCCGGCCCGGCGGCCGACGAAACTGGCGACGATCGCGGTGCCCACCGTCGCGCCCAGCGTCACGAAGACACCCAGTAGCGGACCGAACAGCAACCCACTGCCCGCGGCCAGTATCGAGCCGGGAACGAACATCGCGCCGACCGCCGCCGAGACCACCACGTAGGTCAGCGGCGCCGCCGGCCCGGTGGCCGACACCACGCCCCGGATCTCGTCGATGTTGATCACCCGCGCAACGGCCACCAAATAGAAGACCACCGCGAGAAACCCGGCGAACACGGCGAGCCGCACGATGTGGCCCCGACGCGATCCGGGCCGCGATGCCGGTGCGGGAGCGTCGCTGTCGTCCATGCCGGCCGTCACTTCGCGGCGGTGCGGGCACGCAGCCGCTGCCGTAATCCGGTGGCCCGCAGCGCCCGGCGTTCGATCGCCGCGCGGATCGACGCCTCGGGGCCCACCACCCGCACCTTGGTCTTCGCCCGGGTCACCGCCGTGTAGAACAATTCCCGCGTCAGCAATCGCGAATCTTCCGGCGGTATCAGCACCGTCACCTCGTCGGCCTGGCTGCCCTGGCTCTTGTGAATGGTCATGGCATGCATCGTTTCCACCTCGCCGAGGCGGCTGGTCGCGAAGACCAGCGGTCCGGTCGCGCCGGCGACGACGGCACGCAGGCCGTCCGCGGCGGCCACGGTCACGCCGGTGTCGCCGTTGTACAGGCGCAGCCCGTAGTCGTTCGCCGTCACCAGCAAGGGACGGCCGGCATACCACTGCGACCAGGCCGGCTGGCCGGTGGCTTCGGCAATCCACTTCTGCACCTGTGTGTTCCAATGTGTCGCCCCATACGGACCCGCGCGGTGCGCACACAACAGCCGGTGCTCGTCCAGCGTGGCCAACGCCTCGTCCGCCGCGCCCAGCAGCGCGGCCGAGCGCAGCCGCAGCGCGTGAGCAACCAGCACCTCACGCAGCCGCTCGGCCGGGCGCTCGGAGTTCACCCACTCGATGTGTCCACCGCCGGCCGCCAACAACTGCACGACACGGTCCGCGTCGCCGACTCGGATCGCCTCGGCCAGGGCGCCGATCGACGTGCCGAATCGGTGCGGTGTGTGCAGGGCCGCGACCCGCACGTCGTCGCGGGCGGCCAACCCGTCCACCAGGTCGGCCAGCACGGCACCGGCCTCCACTGAGGCCAACTGGTCGGGATCGCCGACCAGGATGAGCCGGGTGTCCGGCCGGACCGCCTCGACCAGCCGGGCCATCATCGTCAACGACACCATCGACGTTTCGTCGACCACGATGACGTCGTGCGGTAGTCGATTGGCGCGATTGTGCATGAACCGCACCGACGTATCCGGTCGGGGGCCCAGGAGGCGATGCAGCGTGGTTCCGGGCAGGCCGGTCAGCCGCGCCCTGTCCGCCGCGCTGAGCTCCTCGCTTCCCGCGGCCACCGCCTCGGCCAACCGCGCCGCCGCCTTCCCGGTCGGTGCGGCCAGCGCAATCCGCGGTCTTGGCAGACCGGCACGCTCCGCCTGTTCGACCAGCAGGGCGAGCAGGCGCGCGACCGTGGTCGTCTTACCGGTGCCGGGCCCGCCCGTCAGCACGGTCAGCGCCTGCGCGACCGCGATCTCGGCGGCCACCCGCTGTTCCTCATAACCGGGACCGAAAAGCCGTTCGTAACTGGTCGATTCGACGGTGGTCGGGGCCACCGACAGGGCCAGCAGATCCGTGCACACCTGCTCTTCTTCGAGCCAATACCTGTCGAAATACAGCAGGTCGCCGAACAACCGCAACACCGGCGGCGACCCGAGCAGTGCGCTCGCCCGCACCGCCGCCATCCAGTCGCCGGCGTCGGGCCAGGGCAGGTCGGCTTCGTCGACCTGGGCGTGCACCGCGCGCAGATCGACGCAGACCGAACCACCCCGAAGCGCACGCACCACCAGGGCGACCGCGAGCGCCACCCGCTCATCGGATTCGCCGATGAGCGAGGTAAGCCGTTGCGCCACATGGATATCGGCGGGCTCGAATACCCCGGCATCGCTGAACGTGCGCAGCAGCCCGGTCACGGACATGACTTCCACCGTCACGCGGCCACCCCCTTGGCGTCGAGCAGGTCCGACAGGGCCGCGATCAACGGCCAGGGCGGCCGCCAATCGAAGACGCCCGCCGGGTGACCGTCGAGCACGGGCGTCTGCGCGCCGCACATCCCCCGCACGAACAGGTAGAGGACGCCGCCGAGATGTCGGCTCGGATCGTAATCGCTTAACCGCCAACGCAAAAATCGATGCAGCACCGCGCAATACAACAGCGCCTGCAGCGGATAGTCCGAGTGCAACATCGCCTCGGCCATCCGTGACCGGTCGTAGTCGGCGGCGGTCAGCGCTCGTTCCGGGTCGCCGAGCCGGTTGGTCTTGTAATCCACCACCACGAAGCGGTGCCCCGATCCGTCGGGAACGCGGAGGACGGCGTCGATCGACCCGGTGAGGTATCCGCGCAGCGACTGATCGCCGAGGCCGTGTTCGGCCAGCCGGTCGGCATACGATGCCAGCACATCATCGCCGGGCAGGTGCTCGCGCAACAGCGGCGCCAGATCCGCGAGCCGCACCTCCGGCGTCGTCAAACGAAGATCACCGCCTGCCAGCGGAAGCTCAAAGTCCAGTTCGCGCAACCGGTCTGACAATCCGATCTGGCGTAGCGTCCTACCATCCGTCAACGGGCCCAGCGGCGTGTCGTGCATCGGCACCATCGCCGCGGCCAGCTCCTCGGGGGCCGCGGCGACCGGCCACCACACCGAGTGAGCCCGGATCTGCGCCGCAAGCTCGGCGGCCAGGTCCGCGGCCAACGGGTCGGCCGTCTCCAGCACGGCGTGCACCAGGGTGCCGAAGGTGGCCCCCGCCGGCAGGTCCGCCATCGGCGAGGGCACGTCCGGTCCGACTACCGCTGACACCAACGGGATGTCGCCGACTTCGTCGTCGAGTTCGCCGATTTCGGGTTCGCTGCTCACTCCGCTGGCCTGCGCCGCCCGGATCAAACCGGAATACGAGGTGCGCCGCCAGCCGGTGTCGATGCCCCGGTGAAAGTGGCGATTCCCCAGGCGTTCGGGCATCGGCTCGGCGGCCAGCGATGGGGCCGGGGCCACCACCGACTCCTCGATGACCGGCCCGCCCGCCGCCGCCCACTCGCGCAGCCGGGCCATAGCATCGTCGTCGGAGATCTTGGCGGGTTCGCATCGGTCCGGCACCACCGGTTCGCCGGGCCGGCGACCGCGCAGCAGCCGCGAGAGGCCGCCGTTGGGTTCGTAATACGCCGGTGACCACCACGCCACCACCTGGGACTGGGCCCTGGTCAGCGCGACGTAGGTCAATCGGCTGTCGTCGCTGGCGTCCTCTTTACGTCCTAGTCGCTCAACGGCTTTGAAATCGGGGCTGTCCTTGCCGCCGACGTGCAGGCAACGCATGCCGTCCTCGTCGTGGAACAACACCACATCGCTGTCCTGGGTGTTGCGGTTGAACGCGAACGGCAGATACACGATCGGGTACTGCAGCCCCTTGCTGACGAAGACGGTCATGATCTGCACGGCCGCGGCGTCGCTGTCG
>NZ_DASUHS010000036.1:0-9813 GCF_036273375.1 Mycobacterium sp.
CGCCGACCACATCGAGGTGGTGTGGGACCTCGACAACGAGTTGTCGGCCCAGGCGCAGGCGGCGGGCGTGGCGCTGGTGCGGGCTTCGACGCCCAACGCCCATCCGCGTTTCGCGCAAATGGCAGCGGACCTGATCGACGAACTGCGGTATGGTCGGACACCCGTGCGAGTGGCCGGGCCAGACCCGGTGCCGGGTTGCCTGGCCAGCGCCAACGGCGCGCCGTGCCGCCCACCGCACTGCGCGGCCGGCACTAGCCCTTCAATCGGCCGGCGCTAGCGCTGGCGGATCAGTCGCCCCAGGCCGAATGCAGGATCGCGGTCACGGCCGCCATCCGCGCCGAACGCACCACGGCGGTCAGCGGTCGCAGCGCATCGCTGGCGATGCGGGCCTCGGAGGATGATTGCGTTCCCGACGGTTCCAGGCCGGCGGCGACGGGCGCGGTGAAACGGTCCGGAAACTCGGATCGACTCAGCCCCGCGCTGACCGCGATGATGGCGTCGACGTGCGCGGCGTTCTCCAGCACCCGCAGCGCGCGCGTCGGCGCGTGGTCGGGAATGCGGTGTTGCCGTGCGGATTCCAGCAGTTGCTCGACCAGTCCACGCGGGTCGTCGACGTCGGCAGCCGCGGCTCCCAGTCCGATGGCGCCCAGAGCGTCGGCGGCCGAGCGCACGGCCGACCGCAGCGTGTACTCGGCGTCGCCGAGTTCGTAGTGGTCCAGCACCGGTGCGCCGGGCAGCGAGTACACCGTCCACGTCAGCGCGCACAATTCCGCCAGCCGCGTCTCGTAGTCCTCGGGCGCGTCCTCGTCGTCTTCGTAGGAGAATTCGGGCACCAGGCCCACGGCGGTGCCGGGGTTGCGGGGATTGGCGATGATGACCGCCTCGCCGGCGGCCAGGGCGTCCCGCTCGAACTGCGTTCCGGGGGTCAGCCCGCGCACATCGCCGGGTACCGGCAAAACAACGTTGATCGTCCCGCGCATCAAGCCGGCGCCGCCGGCCGACGGCGCCGGCCGCCCGATCGCGGCGCGCAATGTCTGCAGCAGCGTGACCGTTCCCGCGTCGTGCACATCGGGCCAGGGCAGCCCGGTGTGGCCGGCGGCGACGGCATCATACGCGGTCACCGATTGCTTTGGCGCCCAAACGGATAACGCGTCCAGGACGTCGTCGGGCGCGGCCTTTCCGGCGAGCCAGGCATTGGCCCACAGAGACAGCGAAACACTGGGACACCACACGATCACGCAGTGTAGTTGTTTTGCCCGGCGAAGGCGGATCGCGCGTATTCTTGCCGCATGCCCGCCGCGGTGCTTTGGCTAATATTCGCGCTGATGCTGGCCGGTGCGGAGGCGCTCACCGGCCATTTGTTTCTGGTGATGCTCGGAGGGGGCGCACTGGCCGCGGCGCTAACCAGTTGGGTGACCGACTTTCCGGTGTGGGCGAACGGGGCGGTGTTCCTCGTCGTGTCGGTGCTGCTGCTGGTGCTCGTTCGCCCGCCGCTGAAGCGGCGGCTGACGCCGGCCAACGCGCCGCTCTTGGGAATCGAGGCGCTGCAGGGCAAAACCGCGCTGGTGCTCGAACGCGTCGCGCGCGACGCGGGCCAGGTCAAACTCGACGGGCAGGTGTGGTCCGCGCGCCCGCTTAACGAGGCCGACGTCTACGAGGCCGGCGAGCCGGTCACCGTCATGCAGATCGACGGCGCGACCGCGGTCGTCTTCAAGAGCAGTCTGTAGCGGCGAGACGAAGCTGCCAAGGAAAGGAAGTCCGATGCAAGGTGCGGTTGCTGGGTTGGTGCTGCTGGCCGTCTTGGTGATCTTCGCGATCGTCGTGGTGGCCAAGTCCGTGGCGCTGATACCTCAGGCAGAGGCGGCGGTGATCGAACGGCTGGGACGATACAGCCGCACGGTCAGCGGCCAACTGACGTTGTTGGTGCCGTTCATCGATCGGGTTCGCGCGCGGGTGGATCTGCGTGAGCGGGTGGTGTCGTTCCCGCCGCAGCCGGTGATCACCGAGGACAACTTGACCCTCAACATCGACACCGTGGTGTACTTCCAGGTCACCGTTCCGCAGGCGGCCGTCTACGAGATCAGCAACTACATCGTCGGCGTCGAGCAGCTCACCACCACCACGCTGCGCAACGTCGTCGGCGGCATGACGCTCGAGCAGACGCTGACGTCGCGCGACCAGATCAACGGGCAACTGCGCGGCGTGCTCGACGAGGCGACCAACCGCTGGGGGTTGCGGGTCGCCCGGGTCGAATTGCGCAGCATCGATCCGCCGCCGTCGATCCAGGCGTCGATGGAGAAACAGATGAAGGCCGACCGGGAAAAGCGGGCCATGATCCTGACCGCCGAAGGCACCCGGCAAGCGGCGATCATGCAGGCGGAGGGACAAAAGGCTGCGCAAATCCTTGGCGCCGAAGGCGCCAAACAGGCCGCGATCCTGACTGCGGAAGCCGACCGCCAGTCGCGGGTACTGCGCGCTCAGGGTGAGCGAGCAGCCGCCTACCTGAGGGCGCAGGGGCAGGCCAAGGCCATTGAGAAGACGTTCGCCGCGATCAAGGCCGGCCGTCCCACTCCGGAAATGTTGGCCTACCAGTATTTGCAGACGTTGCCGGAGATGGCGCGCGGCGACGCCAACAAGGTGTGGGTGGTGCCCAGTGACTTCAACGCGGCGTTGCAGGGATTCACCAAGCTGTTGGGAACCCCGGGTGAGGACGGCGTGTTCCGGTTTCAGCCATCGCCCGTCGATGACGCGCCCAAGCACAGCGCCGACGACGACGCCGAGGTCGCCGACTGGTTCTCCACCGAAACCGATCCTTCGGTCGCCCAGGCGGTGGCCAAGGCAGAGGCGATCGCCCGCAAGCCCGCGGATGGCTCGACCGCGGAGCTGACTCCCTAGGATTGCGGAATGAGTGTGTTGACTTCCCCGAAGACTTACACGGCGCTCGGCGTATTCCACGCCGTCGACGCGGTAGCGTGCGGCGTCCAGGTGGCTCCCATCAAGAAGGTCCTGGATGATGTCGGCGTCCCGGAGAACATCCGGCCCGTGCTGCCGGTCGTCAAAGCGGCCGCCGCGGCCGGATTGCTGTCGGTCAACCGTTTTCCCGTCCTGGCGCGCCTAACGACTGCGATGTTGACGTTGTACTTCGTGCTGGCGGTCGGCGCTCATGTTCGGGTGCGCGACAAAGTCGTCAACGGCCTTCCGGCCGCGCTGTTCTTGGCGCTGGTCGCCGCGATGACGATCAAGGGACCGGACCAGAACTAGTTTAGGCGCAACTCGACCAGCGGCAGCGGAGTATCCGTGTCGGTGATCGGGACGCCGAGGGTGTCCTCCAGCACCGGCTTGAACTGCTCCCAAGTCCGGGGGCGACGGGTCCGGTAGGTGGCTAGTGTGCGGTCCGCCTCATGCTGGTCCAGGACCCGGGCGGTGGCCGGTGCCGGCGGGTGACTGCCTACGTAGACGCGCACCCGGGGATTGGCCGCAATGTTGCGGAACCACTGGGCTTTTCGGCCGAAGCCGGAGGCCACAACATATGCGTCTGCCGCTGGGTGGTCGACGACCTCCAGCACGGCGTAGCGTCGCGCGCCGGACCTGCGGCCGATGTGTTCGAGCAGCAGGATGCGTGAGCCGAACAACGCTCCCGCGCGGGCCTTGTAGATCCAGATCGGCGCGCGCACGAGTCGGCGGGAGCGCAGCAGTCGTGCGGCGACTCTGGAGGCTAGCGAAGGCGATTCCGTTCCGGACACCTTCCCCATCTTGCACTCCGGGGTCCGGTGCCCCAGACGCCGGTGCCGGCACGGTCGGTGCCGAGAATTCCCTCGCCTTCGGTCTTTGCCGCATCGCGCGCCGGCCTGAGCGAAGGTGGTGATCAGCCGATGGTGGCCGGCTCGGGGGAGGGCTCGTCGGCGAGGGGACGGTGCGCCCGTCGGTGGTGCCTGCGGAAGTGACGGATCTCGATGATCAGCCCCGTCAGACCCAGAGCGCTCGTGACCGCCGACACCAGATACAGCAGCGCGCTGATGTGGCCGGCGAGCGCATCGCCGAGGACCACCACGGCGGTGGTGCCGGGCAGCAATCCGACCAGGGTCGCCACGGCGTAGGGCAGCACCCGCACGCTCGACGCGCCTGCGGCGTAGTTGAGCGCCGAGAACGGCACCGCGGGAATCAGCCGCAGCGACAAGATGGCCAGCCAGCCGCGTTGTCGCAGGCGCTGTTCCACGGTGTCAATCGATCGGTGGCGCACCAGGCGGTTCAGCCGCCACCCGACTGCGCGCACCAGCAGCATTGCGATCATCGCGCTTGCGGTGCTGGCGACCACCGCGATGGCGACGCCCAGCAGTGGGCCGAACAGCAGTCCGGCCGCCAGGGTGAACGCCGTGCGCGGGATGGGCACCACCGTCACGACGATGTGGGCGACCAAGAACGCCAGCGGAAACCACGGTCCCATGGACTGCGCCCAGTCGCGCATCTGCACGGGCGAGGGAAGGGGCAGCCACGATGCCAGCACCACCAGCGCTGTGATGCCCACCACTGTCCAGGCGATCCGCGACCGGGACACGCCTCGCGCGGCGACGCCGATGGCGCAGCCGAGATCGCGAAGCGTTTCGGTGATTTTGCTGGTGGCGGAACCCGTCACGCCTTCCTAGGGTACGGGGCGCAGATGAATAAGCCGTCTCCCGAGGGTGGTGTTTCGTCGGGAATCGGGAACGCTCGGAAGCACCTGGCGGTTTTTAGCGACGAGCCGTCATCAATTAGCCTCAGTAGCTAAGCGGTATCCCCAAGTTGTAGCCCAAATGCTGGGAAAAGGGAGCAATCGGTGTCCATTGATGTACCCGAGCTCGCCGACCTAGAACAGGTTCGCGGGCGTTGGCGCAGTGCGGTCGCCGGTGTGCTGGCCAAAAGCACCCGGAAGGACCCCGAACAGTTGGGCGACGCGCCCGAGCGGCTGCTGGAAACTCCGACGTATGACGGAATTGCGATCCGCGCGCTCTACACCGCGCTCGACGAACTGCCAGAACCGCCGCTGCCGGGCGAGTGGCCCTATGTGCGCGGCGGTGACGCGTTGCGGGACGTCAAGTCCGGCTGGAAGGTCGCCGAGGCCTTCCCGGCTACCCCGGTTCCCGGCGCCGCGGCGAAGGACGTGAACTCCGCGGTGCTGGACGCGCTCGGCAACGGGGCCAGCGCCGTGGTCCTGCGGATCGGGGAATCGGGCGTGGCGCCCGATCAGCTGGGGGAGACGCTCGAGGGTGTCTACCTGAGCATGGCGCCGCTGATCCTCGAAGCCGGCGCCGACTACCCGGCGGCCAGCGACGTGGTGCTTGGGCTGGCGGACGGGGTGGAACCCGATCAGCGCGCCACCCTGTCAATCGACCTGGGCGGCGACCCGCTGAGCGCGGCGCACAGTGATCGGCCCGCGCCGAAGATCGAAGAGGTGATCGCCGTGGCAAGGCGGGCGGCCGGTCACACCGGCGTGCGCGCGATCACCGTCGACGGGCCGGCGTTCCACAACCTCGGTGCTAACGCGACGTGGGAGCTCGCCGCCAGTGTCGCGGCCGCGGTCAGTTACCTGCGAGTGCTCACCGGATCGGGGTTGTCGATCGGCGAGGCATTGCGGCAGATCAGCTTCCGGTTCGCCGCCGATGACGACCAGTTCATGACGATCGCCAAGTTTCGTGCCGCGCGTAATCTTTGGGCGCGGATCGCCGAAGTTGTCGGCGAGCCGGATGCCGGCGCGGCCGTGGTCCACGCCGAGACGTCGCTGCCGATGATGACCCAGCGCGACTCGTGGGTGAACATGCTGCGCTGCACCCTGGCCGCCTTCGGCGCCGGTGTCGGGGGCGCCGACTCGTTGCTGGTATTCCCGTTCGACGTAGCGATAGACGGCGGATTCCCGGCCATAGCAACGAGTTTCGCCCGTCGCATCGCGCGCAACACGCAGCTGTTGCTTCTCGAAGAGTCACACGTGGGTCGCGTGTTGGACCCGGCCGGTGGCTCGTGGTTCGTGGAGGACCTCACCCGGCGCCTGGCCGAGCAGGCCTGGGAGCATTTCCAGGCCGTCGAGTCGCACGGCGGATTCACGAAAGCCCGCGACTTCATCTCCGGCCAGATCGCCGAGGTAGCCGCCCGCCGCAACGACGACATCGCGCACCGCAGGACTGCGATCACCGGTGTCAACGAATTTCCGAACCTTACCGAAGCTCCTCTGCCGCAGAGCGACTCGACGTATTCGCCGCTCGCGGCCGGAAACCTGGTGCGTTACGCCGCGGAATTCGAGGCGCTGCGGGACCGCTCGGACGCGCACCTGGCCCGCACCGGATCCCGCCCCCAGGTTCTGTTGCTGCTGTTGGGCCCCTTGGCCGAGAACAACATCCGCGCAACGTTCGCCTCGAATCTGTTGGCGTCCGGCGGCATCGAGGCGATCAACCCGGGAACGGTCGACGCCGACCGTATCCTCTCGGTGGTGGTCGACGCGGGGTCGCCGCCGGCGGCGGTCATCTGCGGCACCGACAAGCGCTACCAGGACGAGGCCTCGGGCGTTGTGCAGGCGGCCCGCAGCGCGGGGATCTCGCGGGTCTATCTGGCCGGGCCGGAAAAAGCCATGGCCGACGCCGAGCACCAACCGGACCAATTCCTGACCGCGAAAATCAATGCGGTCGAAGCTCTGTCGGATCTTCTCACGAGGCTGGGGGCGTAGTTACGATGACGACCACTGCACCTGCGGTTGGCAGCTTCGCCGATGTGCCGCTGCACAGCGAGCGGACTGTCACGCCGGCGACCGAGGCCGCCGTCGAGGAACACGTGGCCGCGGCCGCGGCCGCGCATTTGTACACACCCGACGAACTGAAATGGCAGACACCGGAAGACATCGACGTCAAACCGGTTTACATCGGCGCAGACCGTGCGGCCGTAGAAGCGGACGGGTATCCGCTGCACAGCTTCCCCGGCGAACCGCCGTTCGTGCGCGGGCCTTATCCGACGATGTATGTGAACCAGCCGTGGACGATTCGGCAGTACGCCGGTTTCTCCACCGCCGCGGAGTCCAACGCCTTCTACCGGCGCAACCTGGCCGCAGGCCAGAAGGGTCTGTCGGTGGCCTTCGACCTGGCCACCCACCGCGGTTACGACTCCGATCACCCCCGGGTGCAGGGCGATGTCGGAATGGCCGGTGTGGCAATCGATTCCATCCTCGACATGCGCCAGCTGTTCGACGGCATCGACCTGTCGACGGTGTCGGTGTCGATGACCATGAACGGCGCGGTGCTGCCGATCCTGGCGCTGTACGTGGTGGCCGCAGAGGAGCAGGGCGTTCCGCCGGAGAAGCTGGCCGGCACGATTCAGAACGACATCCTCAAAGAGTTCATGGTGCGCAACACCTACATCTACCCGCCCAAGCCGTCGATGCGCATCATCTCCGACATCTTCGCGTACACCAGCGCGAAAATGCCGAAGTTCAACTCCATCTCGATCTCCGGTTACCACATCCAGGAAGCCGGTGCCACAGCCGATTTGGAGTTGGCCTACACGCTGGCCGACGGGGTCGACTACATCAAGGCCGGCTTGGACGCCGAGCTGGACATCGACAAGTTCGCGCCGCGGCTGTCCTTCTTCTGGGGCATCGGGATGAACTTCTTCATGGAAGTCGCCAAGCTGCGGGCGGGCCGGCTGTTGTGGAGCGAGCTGGTCTCCCAGTTCGACCCGAAGAACGCCAAATCGCTGTCGCTGCGCACACATTCGCAGACCTCCGGCTGGTCGCTGACCGCGCAGGACGCCTTCAACAACGTCGCCCGCACCTGCATCGAGGCGATGGCAGCGACGCAGGGGCACACGCAGTCGCTGCACACCAACGCGCTCGACGAGGCGCTGGCATTGCCCACCGACTTCTCGGCTCGCATCGCCCGCAACACACAGCTGGTGCTGCAGCAGGAGTCGGGCACCACGCGACCGATCGACCCGTGGGCCGGCTCTTATTACGTCGAATGGCTGACCCATGAGCTCGCCCAGCGCGCCCGCGCCCACATCGCCGAGGTCGCCGAACACGGCGGCATGGCGCAGGCCATCAGCGACGGCATCCCCAAGCTGCGCATCGAGGAGGCGGCCGCACGCACCCAGGCCCGGATCGACTCCGGGACTCAGCCGGTGATCGGGATCAACAAGTACCAGGTCGAAGAGGACCAAGAGGTCGAGGTCCTCAAGGTCGAGAACAGCCGGGTGCGCACCGAGCAGCTGGCCAAGCTGAAGGACCTGCGGGAAAGCCGCGACCAGGCGGCGGTGGACGCCGCGCTGGCGGAACTGTCGCGTGCGGCGGGCGCCCATGGTCGTGCTGGCGAAGACGGGCTGGGCAACAACTTGCTGGCCCTGGCCATCGACGCGGCCCGCCAGAAGGCCACCATCGGCGAGATCTCCGACGCCCTGGAGAAGGTGTATGGCCGACACCAGGCGGAGATCCGTACTATCGCCGGGGTCTACCGCGAAGAAGCTGGAAAGGCCGGAAACATGGCAACCGCGACCGAACTCGTCGAGAAGTTCGCGGAAGCCGACGGTCGCCGCCCCCGGATTCTGGTCGCCAAGATGGGCCAGGACGGCCACGACCGCGGCCAGAAGGTGATCGCGACTGCCTTCGCGGACATCGGATTCGACGTCGACGTTGGTTCGCTGTTCTCCACGCCCGAGGAGGTGGCCCGCCAGGCCGCCGACAACGACGTGCACGTTGTCGGGGTGTCTTCGCTGGCGGCCGGTCACCTGACGCTGGTGCCCGCGCTGCGCGAGGCGATGGCCGAAGTGGGGCGGCCCGACATCATGATCGTGGTCGGCGGCGTCATTCCGCCGGGCGACTTCGACGAGCTGTACGAGGCCGGGGCCGCCGCCATCTTCCCGCCCGGGACGGTGATCGCCGACGCCGCAATCGGCTTGCTGCACAAGCTCGCCGAGCGGCTGGGTTACCCGCTCGACTAAATGGCTTCCGAACGGAACGACTCCGTGGAGCGGTTGGCCGAGGCGGTTCGCAACGGCGACCGCGCGGCGTTGCCGCGGGCCATCACGCTGCTGGAGTCCACCCGCGCCGACCATCGCGACGAGGCGCAACAGCTGCTGCTGCAGCTGACGCCGGACGCCGGTGATGCGTATCGGGTCGGCATCACCGGGATCCCCGGGGTGGGCAAGTCCACCGGCATTGAGGCCCTCGGCATGCATCTGATCGAACTGGGTCATCGAGTGGCGGTGTTGGCCGTCGACCCGTCGTCGACTCGCACCGGCGGCTCGATCCTGGGCGACAAGACGCGGATGGCGCGCCTGGCAATGCATCCGGATGCATACATACGGCCCTCACCCACGTCGGGGACGCTGGGCGGGGTGGCCAAGGCCACCCGCGAAGCGGCGGTCCTGCTGGCGGCCGCCGGCTTCGACGTGATCCTCATCGAGACCGTCGGGGTCGGTCAGTCCGAGGTGACCGTGGCGAACATGGTCGACACCTTCGTGTTGCTGACTTTGGCGCGCGGTGGCGATCAGCTCCAGGGCATCAAAAAGGGTGTGCTGGAGCTGGCCGATATCGTGGTGGTGAACAAGGCGGACGGGGATCACCTCGCCGAAGCGCGGTCGGCGGCGCGCGAGCTGTCCGGGGCGATCCGGTTGATACATCCGCGTGAAACACTTTGGCGGCCACCCGTTCTCACGATGAGTGCTACCGAGGGAACCGGCCTCAAGGAATTGTGGGACACCATCGAACGTCATCGGCAGGTCCTGCGCGAGGCGGGGGAATTCGAGGCGCGCCGCCGGGCCCAGCTGGTCGACTGGACCTGGCAGCTGGTGCGCGACGCGGTG
>NZ_DASUHS010000037.1:0-6163 GCF_036273375.1 Mycobacterium sp.
AGTCGACCAGAGTCACCGCGACACCGGTCTTGCCTGCGCGGCCGGTGCGCCCGATGCGGTGCACGTAGCCCTGCTGGTCCTCGGGGATCTGGTAGTTGATGACGTGGGTGATGTCATCGATGTCGATGCCGCGGGCGGCGACGTCGGTGGCAACCAGCACATCGACATCACCGCTCCGGAAGGCCTTCAGCGCCTTCTCGCGCGCCGCCTGTCCGAGGTCGCCGTGCACAGCGCCCACCGCGAAACCGCGCACGGCCAGCTCGTCGGCCACCTTCTGCGCCGTGCGCTTGGTGCGGGTGAAGATCATGGTGGCGCCGCGGCCATCGGCCTGTAGCACGCGGCTGACCAGCTCCACCTTGTCCAGGGCATGGGCCCGGTAGACGTACTGCACGGTGGTGTCGTGGATGGCCGCCGAGTGCGGCGCTTCGGCCCGGATGTGGGTGGGCTGGTTCATGAAGGTGCGGGCCAGCGTGATGATCGGGTCCGGCATGGTCGCCGAGAACAGCATCGATTGCCGATCGGTCGGGATCTGGCGCAGGATGCGTTCGATGTCGGGCAGGAAGCCCAGGTCGAGCATCTCGTCGGCCTCGTCGAGCACCAGCACCGACAGTCCACCCAGTTGCAGGTGGTTCTGTTGGCTCAGGTCGAGCAGCCGGCCCGGCGTGCCCACCACGACGTCGGCGCCGGCGCGCAGCGCCTCGATCTGCGGCTCGTAGGGGCGCCCGCCGTAGATGGGGACCACCGACAGCGGCCGGTCGTCCTCGGCGGTCAGATGCTTGGCGGCCAGCGTCAGGTCATCGGTGACCTGCAGGCACAGCTCGCGGGTGGGCACCACGATCAGCGCCCGCGGTGTGCCGTTGAGCGGCCGCGCGGCGGTGCCGGCCGTGATGCGCTCCAGTAGCGGCACGCCGAAGGCGAACGTCTTGCCCATACCGGTGCGGGCCTGCCCGATCAGGTCGTCGCCGGCGAGCGCCATCGGCAGGGTCAGTTCTTGGATGGCAAAAGGGGTTTCGATCCCCTTTTCGGCGAGCGCGCGCACGATTTCGTCGCGGACGCCGAGTTGCGCAAAGGTCAGTTCAGTTGTGCTGGTGAGTGCGGTCATGCGTGAGTAAGTTGCCTCTCGGTGACGTATCGGTTTGTGTCGGTGTTTCTCTGTCGCGGTCACGCGCGCACGAGTTCCGACTCCGAATACGTCGCCGAGTCGCCGGCCCTGGCTCAATCTGGGATGGCCCAGTTAGGGCGGGCCCGCTGTGCACGCACATTTCGCCGATAGCGGCTTGAACAAACAATTACGGCATAAACACAGCCGCCATCGACCTCCATGATAGCTGGTCGACAGCTCGCTCCCATTTTGCGCTAAGCCAGCCGACTACAGTGTTGCCATGACCCGGCCCTCCTGCCAGCCCGCTGCCGCCGACCAAATCGACGATTCGCCCGCCCCGCGGCTGTCGGCCGACCACCCGGGCGTCAACGAGCTGTTCGCAGTCCTGGCCTACGGCGAGATCGCCGCGTTCTACCGGCTCACCGAAGAGGCGCGGATGGCCCCTGACCTGCGCGGACGGATATCGATGGCGAGCATGGCCGCCGCCGAGATGCAGCACTACGAGCAGCTGCGCGACGCGCTGGAAAGCCGCGGCGTCGACGTGGTGTCGGCGATGTCCAAGTACGTCTCGGCGCTCGAGAACTACCACCGGCTGACGATGCCCAGCACGTGGCTCGAGGCGTTGGTGAAGACCTATGTGGGCGACGCTTTGGCGGCCGATCTGTACCTGGAAATCGCCCACGGTCTGCCCGATGAGGTTGCCGACGTGGTTCGCGCGACCCTGTCGGAAACGGGGCACTCGCAGTTCGTCGTCGCCGAAGTGCGCGCCGCGGTGACGTCCAGCGGCAAACAACGCAGCCGGCTGGCGCTGTGGTCACGCCGCCTGTTCGGGGAAGCGATCACTCAGGCCCAGTACCTGCTGGCCGACCACGACGAGCTGGTCGACCTGGTGATGTCGGGAGCCGGCGGGCTGGGCCAGCTCAACGCTTTCTTCGACCGGATGCAGCAGACGCACGACCGCCGCATGCACGAACTGGGCCTGAGCTGAGGCTCGCCGTGATCGCAAGCGCGGCGCAGCCGGGCGCAGCGGGTCACGGCATCGGGCTCAGCCTGCGCAGGTCGCCATGTTCGAGGTGTTGGACGCGATGACCCGCTGACCGGCGGCGTTGTAGATCGAGCAGCTGAGGCGACCGTAGAAGCTGGTCGCCACGACGGACTCGGTTTCCACGCCCGGATTCAGCACCACCGCCTTGGACCACGGCAGCGACACGTTGAACTCGGTCTGCGGCACGCCCCGCGCATCGGTGTAGACGATGTTCACCAGGTCCAGCAGCTGCTTGCTTCCGTTCACGCTGTACAGGACGGTGCGCGGGTTCAGCGCGGCCGTCGGTGGTGCCGCCGCGAGCGGGGGCGCCACGGTGGGTGCTGCCACAGCCGGCGGCGCGATGGGCGCGGCGCTGGGCGTGGTCACCGTCGTGACGGTCTCGGCCGGTAACTGGGAGGGGCCCGGAGCGGCGCGAGGCGGCACGGATGCCTTGGTCGTCGCGGGTGCCGAGGTCACCGGGTGGGGAGCCGGTGCGCCCACCGTGGCCTTCGTCGACGCGCTATCGCCGCTGTTGATGATGACGGCGGTGGCGATGGCGCCCAGGGCGACCACCGCGCCCAGCACCGCAGTGGCCGGGCGCCAGCGCGAATCGGCCGGCCACCCCGTCCAGTTGTAGTCGGCGTCCAGCGAGGGATCGGTGTCGGCGTCGTAAGCCTCGTCCTCGGGGTAATCCCGGATCCTGTCGTCAAGGTGCGCCCACGTGGTACCCATGGTGCCGAAGTTAGCCATGTGAAAACACAGATCGGGTATAGCGCGGGCGCCCGAGTCAACCTGCAAGCGAATCGTTACCGCGCTGCGACCAAGTTTTCGCTCACCGCGAAGTGCGGGGACGCGGCGAGGTGGGATTCAGCCGCGTCCACTAGCCTGCTGCTGACAGGGCCGGGACTTCATACCTGCGCAAGGCTGCAAGACCCATGGAAGGGGTGACCGTGGAGGTCAAGATCGGTATCACGGATAGTCCGCGCGAGCTGGTCCTTGCCAGCGCCCAGACGCCCGCCGAGGTCGAAGAACTGGTCAGCGCCGCCCTGAGCGACGGGTCGGGTCTGCTGCGCCTGAGCGACGAGCGGGGGCGCCGCTTCCTGATTCACACCACCAGGATCGCCTACGTCGAGATCGGCGTCGCCGACGCGCGCAGGGTGGGCTTCGGGATCAGCGCCGAATCCGGCAAACACGCCGACAAGGGGAATTAAGAGCGGGTAAGCGGCACATGTGACAGTCCGCCCCAGGCGAACTGGACGGTGCCGTCGACGGCGTCAGCCTTGGAGATCGGGCGGTCGGAGTCCAGCCAATACCTCGCGCAGTCGACGCTGATGCCGACCAGACCGACGGCGACCATCCGGGCCCGGTGCGGGTCCAGCCCGGAATCCTCGCTGATCAATGCGAAAACCGCGTCGATGCAGGATTCGGTGGCGACGCGAACCTGGGCGGCCACTTCGGGTTCGGTGACGTAGTCGTTCTCGAAGATCAGCCGGTAGCCCTGGCTGTCGTGCTCGATGAAATCGAAGAACGCCTGCACCGCGGAGTGCAACCGGCGCCGGTTGTCGGTGGTGGCGCTCAGCGCATTCTGAACGCCCGAGACCAGGTTGTGCACGTGCCGCGCCAGCACCGCCAGGTACAGCTCAAGCTTGCTCGAAAAGTGTTGATACAGAACGGGTTTGCTGACCCCGGCGCGGTCGGCGATTTCGTCCATACCGGCCGCGTGGTAGCCGCGGTCGACGAACACGTCGCTGGCCACGATGAGCAATTGGCCGCGCCGCTCGTCGCGGGGCAACCGGTTGCCTCGCCGATTCGAAACCGCGGCTCCGTCTGCCGGCCGACCGCGGTCAGCCGATCGGACGGCGCGCCGCGCCGGCACCTTGGCGAGTTCGCTCATCGATTCCTCATCTGATTATCGGCGGCCGGCCCTCGGTAACGCGGGGCCAGCCACTCGCAGTCCGTGGGAAGTACCTTACTACCCGAGGAGTCGATGCGATCGTCATCGCCGTCGTCGCCGCAGGCAGAAGCGGTGTCGGACGGCGGATTCGGGCGCGCCACGGACGGCGCGGGTGGGCGGCTGTGTAATCCTGGGGAAATGACGTCCCCCCGGCCGCCGCGCAGCTCGGGTCGCATGCCGGTGTTACGCGACGAGTGGCGAGAGCCGCTGCGGGCGCTGCGCGACCCCCTCGCGCGGGAAGCCGGGCGGGCGCGGGCCGATCGTGAACGGCCGCGACAATGGCGCAAACAAACCTGGCTGGGGCGATTCGTCTCCACCTATGGGTGGCGCGCATACGCCCTGCCCGTCCTGGTGGTACTTACCGCGGTGGTCATGTATCAGACGGTGACCGGCACCGGCGCGCCTAAGCCGACGACCAGCCGGCCCATCCAGAGTCCGCCTGCGATCGGCGCGGTGGGCACGACGATCATCGACGCTCCGCCGCGCGGGCTCGCCGCGTTCGACGCCAACCTGCCGGCCGGGACCCTGCCCGACGGCGGCCCGTTCACCGAAGCGGGTGACAAGACGTGGCACGTCGTGCCGGGCACCACGCCCCAGATCGGCCAGGGCACGGCAAAGGTGTTCAGGTACACCGTCGAAGTGGAGAACGGCATCGACCCGACCATGTTCGGCGGCGACGACGCCTTCGCCCAGATGGTCGACCAGACGCTGGGCAATCCGAAGGGCTGGACGCACAACCCGCAGTTCGCGTTCGTCCGGATCGACAACGGTAAACCCGACTTTCGCATCTCCTTGGTGTCGCCGGTGACGGTGCGCGAGGGGTGCGGCTACGAATTCCGGCTCGAAACCTCTTGCTACAACCCGGTGTTCGGCGCCAACCGCGAGGCGCGGGTCTTCCTCAACGAGGCCCGCTGGGTACGGGGAGCCGTGCCGTTCGAGGGGGACATCGGGTCCTACCGGCAGTACGTGATCAACCACGAGGTCGGCCACGCGATCGGATACCTGCACCACGAGGCGTGCGAGCAGCAGGGCGCCCTGGCGCCGGTGATGATGCAGCAGACGTTCTCCACCTCGAACAACGACGCCGCCCAGTTCGACCCCGACGTCGTCAAGGCCGACGGGAAGACCTGCCGGTTCAATCCCTGGCCGTACCCGATCGCTTAGCCCGGCCTAGCCGGCCGGTGCGCGTTGCTGCGCCCTCGGTGGGCTGCTGTGATGGTGGTAGACGACGCTTACCACTAGGCCAACTGAAGGAGATGTTTCGCCGTGTCGACGCCACTGCCGCCTTTGGTGGCGCCCGCAGATCACCTGAGTGGCGACGAGGTGGCCCGTTACAGCCGTCACCTGATCATTCCCGGCCTGGGCCCCGACGGGCAAAAGCGGCTCAAGAACGCCCGGGTGCTGGTGATCGGCGCCGGCGGCCTCGGCGCGCCGACGCTGCTCTACCTGGCGGCGGCCGGCGTGGGCACGATCGGCATCGTCGATTTCGATGTGGTCGACGAGTCGAACCTGCACCGTCAAATCATCCACGGGGTGGCGGACGTCGGGCGGTCCAAGGCCCAGTCGGCGCGCGACTCCATCGCCGCCATCAACCCACTAGTCGACGTGCGGCTGCACGAGTTCCGTCTGGACTCGACCAACGCCGTCGAGTTGTTCGGCTCCTACGACCTGATCGTCGACGGCACCGACAACTTCGCGACCCGCTACATGGTCAACGACGCGGCCGTCCTGCTCGGCAAGCCGTACGTGTGGGGATCGATCTACCGCTTCGACGGCCAGGCGTCGGTGTTCTGGGAGGAGCACGGTCCCTGCTACCGCTGCCTCTACCCCGAGCCCCCGCCGCCCGGCATGGTGCCGTCGTGCGCCGAGGGCGGCGTCCTGGGCGTGCTCTGCGGGACGATCGGTTCCCTCCAGGTCAACGAGGCCATCAAGGTCATCACCGGGATCGGCGAGCCGATCGCTGGTCGCCTGATGATCTACGACGCACTGGACATGACGTTCCGCTCGGTCAAGGTGCGCAAGGACCCCGAGTGCCCGGTCTGCGGGAAGAACCCCACGATCACCGAGCTCATCGACTACGAGG
>NZ_DASUHS010000038.1:0-2030 GCF_036273375.1 Mycobacterium sp.
AAAGGCCGTCGCAAAAGTTCGCTCCCGTCACCCTACAGTGCAGCGAGGCGCCTTTCGATCCATTCAGGCGTGATGCCTGGCAGAGTTTCGAGCTCAGCACGCGCTTCTGCTTTCGTCTGAGTGATGCAGGGTATCACGGCGGGCGTCTCGCCGTCTTCGGGCTGGCAGGCAAATTCGAGGCGAATGCCGTTAGTCTCTAACGACCTAATTCTTGAGACTTCCTGCACAGATTTTTCGTTTATGCGAGCGCCGGGATGATCACGGTTTGAGTAACACGGCAGAGCGCTGCAGTAGCGCCACGGCCAATGCGAGTGAGGTAGTAGCGATAGGTTCCAGCGACCCGCTTGATCACGCCGAGGTCGCGGAGCCGGCGAAGCTGGCGTGAGAGGCGATCGGGAGAGAGTTGGTCGAGCAGTGGGAGCAGGTCGGCGCGGTGGATGCCGGCGATGTTGACCCGGGGGTTTTGTAGCGCGTGCAGCAAGGCATTATCGACCGGGTCAAAGAAGTTGATTCCCTTGAGGGTCTTCTGCTCGACGGTGCGCGGCTTGGTGAGCCGGTCGAGGGCACGGACACCGGCCGAGAAGTCGTCGAGCGCTGCGAGGTGCGCCAGATAGCGGCGGTTGCAGCCGAGCATGATCTCACGTAGGTCAATCAGGCTGTAGATGGTCTTCTTGACGGGGGCGAGGACCCGCGTCGGCGGCCCCTGCCGATGTTCCACCTTGCGGTGGTGCTTGAAAAAGGAGACGTCGTTGATTGTCGTCTCAATGCGGAGCACGCAGCCGTACTTGTCGTACATCTTGATCGAGGAACTGGCGAAGCGGTGTTTGATGCAGGTCCCCTCGATGCGAGTGGAAAACTGAGAACCGATTTCCTGGGCCAGTTGCGGGCTGATCTGACGGCCGAGAAAGCTGGCGATGTGCTCCGCCTTGACGCTTAGCACTGACTCGCGGGCGAGATGTTGGTAGAGCGGCCTGAGCGTCCCGACTGAGCGGAACACCAGGTCGGTTGCGTACTCGACCTGCATCAGGCTCCAGTGGTAGGATTGCCGGAATACGTCGAGCACCGGGCAGCACTGCGCGGCATAGCGGTCAAGCACTAGGTGCAGCCGGTCGGGCGACAACCGGTCGGCCAGATCCTGAGCGCGTTGCCAGTCATCGATACGAATGAAGGCATTGTCGGCGGCGGTGAAGCCGATGCCTTGTGCCATCAGTTGACGCGCCAGCCAGCTGTGACCATTGCAGTAGAATTGCAGGCGGAACGGTGCCCATGTCGGCACCCGCAGATAGACCAGGCCAAGCTCGGGATCGATGAAATAGAAGTAGTAGTGTAGGCACTTGCCGCTGTCCGGCCGCACGAAGGTCTTGTGCGTCTGCTTGTCATGCCACGGCTGGTAGGCGCCGCACGCCTCCATCGCCGAGATGACATGCACCAGGCCGGGGTGTTCGCCACGACGTTTCAGCACCTCCGCCACGACCGCTTCCTTGCGGATGTGGCTCTTGGCGATGTGTTCGATCGTGATCCCCGCCTCCGCTGCCAGCGATGCCGCCCGCTCGCGCACGCGGTCGCGCAGCGTCGAGGCAAACTGCGGGTAATCGAAGATGCGAACCCCGATCGCGTAGAGAAACTTCGTCATTCCCGCGGCGTAGCACACCGTGGGAAGCGTCCCGGTCACCACCACCCGGTCGTAACAGGACAGCACGCCGGCGATCCGATCGTCATAGCGCTCCACGAGCGATCCCGTCATCTGGCTCTCGACAGCTTTGCCACCGGGGGACGATGCTATCCCCTCTTTGGTTCCGGCTCTGCCGGCTTAGGATGAACAGCCCCGCCACCAACCGGGTCGGCAGGCCGGGCTGACCCGGCCCCGGCGTGCAGACGCTGGCAAAGCGCCGATCGAGAAACCCCCAATCGATCTCGCGGGCCAGCCGCACCAGCGGATGGCCCAGATCGACGATCTCTTCCAGCGCCGGCCGTAACAGATCTTTTGACGATCGTCCCGTGGTCTCGCCACCGCGTCCCCCAACGCCTAC
>NZ_DASUHS010000039.1:0-14460 GCF_036273375.1 Mycobacterium sp.
GAACCTTTCGCGGTATGCGGCAACTCGCCGGCCTGCTGGAACTCGGCGGGCACCTCGAAGGGCGCCAGGCGGTCACGGCAAAACGCCGTCAGTTGGTCGGCCGTCGGTGCGGCGGGTCCGCGCGCGACGATGACCGCGGCCACGGTCTCGCCGTACAGCTTGTCCGGCATGCCGAACACACCCACCTCGAGCACGTCGGGGTGGGTGGCCAGGACACCCTCGACGCGCTCCGGCGAAATCTTTTCCCCGCCCCGGTTGATGAGCTCCTTGATGCGGCCGCGGATGACGAGGTCGCCGGCCGGCGACAGCGTGCCCAGGTCGCCGGTGTGCAACCACCCCTGGGTGAAATTGGCGGCGGTGATGGATGGGTCGCCGAGGTAGCCGCGCACCACGGTCGGGCCGTGCAGCCAGACTTCGCCGACCGTCTCCGCCGGCAGCGCCTGGCCGTCGGGCCCGACGATCCGGATTTCCGGGCCGGTCGACCGGCCGACGAGACCGGGTGTGGCACCGGGGTTTTCACTCCTGTCCGCGCCGCCGATCGCGGTCGTCGTCACCTGGTGGGTCGACTCGGTCATTCCGAAGGCGGACACCACCGGCGCCGAGAAGGTCTCGTGTAGCGCCTGCGCGGTCTCAGCGGTCAGCGGCGCGCTACAACTCCGGATGAACCGCAGGGCGTGCGTGCCGCCCGGCTGCTCGGTTCGGGCGCGCTCCAGCAATATCTGATGGATCGTCGGGACGGCGGTGTACCAGGTGGCCCCGACGGCCTCGATGTCGTCCCAGAATGTGTGTGCCGAGAACTTTCCACGCGCGGGCAGCAGCACCGCTCCCCCGGACACCAAAGTGCCCAGCAGCGCGGCGAGCAGACCGTGCCCGTGATAGAGCGGCATCACCGCCACCGTCGCGTCCCGCGAACTCAGCCCGTAGCCGGCGATGATGGCAGCGACCGAGCGGGCGACGTTGTCGCGCGTCCACGGAACCATCTTGGGCACACCGGTGGTTCCGCCGGTGAACATGATCATGGCATCGTCGTCGCGCAGCCCCTCGGGGGCCGACACGTCACGCGGGGCTGCCGCGGTGACGTCCAGGCTGACCGCCGCGGCGGTGCCGTCAGACCCGACGGTCACCGCGATCGGCCACGACGGCAAGCCGTCCGGTGCAGCCGTGTCGCTGTCGGCGTCGCCGGGCTGGTCGACGAGCACGGCCCGAACTCCCACCGCCGCGCAGCGGGCACGCTGTTCGGCGGTGGGTAGAGCCGGATCCAGCGGAACCACAACGAGATCCGCACGCGACGCCGCCAGCAGCCCGACGACGAATTCGGCGTTACTGCCGGCGCGCAGCGCGACCCGGTCGCCGCGCAGCAAGCCAGCGGCATTCAGCTGTGCGGCCAGGTCGTCGACCAGCCGGACCAAATCGCGATAGTCGACCGGTATGTGCTCGGCGGTGACCACCAGCGCCCGTGCCTCCGGCGACCGGCGTGCCGCCGCCTCGACCAGATCGGCGATGCGCGGACTCGCGGATTCTGTCGACCCCTCGCCGCTGTCAATTGACCCCACCGCCGAACTCCTTCCACTTTTGCTACCGATGTCACCCTGCCGGTCGGCTTTCTGGTGCGTCCAATATCGATTCGCTCACGATCGATAACCGGCGGTTATCGAGCCGGGGTAACATCGTCCTGACCTGCCACGATAGACAACGTAAATCATCGGATAGTGCCCACGTCTTGGACACCTGGTGTGCGCTCGGGTCACAGTGATGGCTAAGGCAGTACCGCAAGCACCCGAGGAGTCGCCACATGTCCACAGCTTCGGCATCTCCCAATCCGGCACGCCAGATAGATGGGTGTCACCTTGTGGTGGACGCGCTGCAAGCCAACGACGTCGGCACCATCTACGGGGTCGTCGGCATCCCGATCACCGACCTCGCCCGCGTCGCGCAGGCGTCGGGCATCCGCTACATCGGTTTTCGGCAGGAGACCTCGGCCGGCAACGCGGCGGCCGCCGCCGGATTCCTGACCCGGCGGCCCGGTGTGTGCCTCACGACGTCCGGACCCGGTTTCCTCAATGGCCTGCCCGCGCTGGCGAATGCGACGACGAACTGCTTTCCGATGATCCAGATCTCCGGCTCCAGCAATCGGGCGCTGGTGGATCTGCAGCGCGGCGACTACCAGGACCTCGACCAGCTCAACGCCGCGAAGCCGTTCGCCAAGGCCGCCTATCGGATCGGTCGGATCGAAGACATCGGGCGTGGCGTCGCGCGCGCCATTCGCACCGCGGTCTCCGGGCGGCCCGGTGGCGTCTACCTGGACATCCCCGGTGAGGTTCTGGGCCAGGCCATGGATGTTGTCGCCGCGGCGGACACGGTCTGGCGGGTCATCGACCCCGCCCCGCGGCAACTGCCGGCGCCCGACGCGGTCGATCGCGCGCTGGGTGTGCTGGCTCAAGCGCAGCGGCCGTTGATCGTGCTCGGCAAAGGCGCGGCGTATGCCCAGGCCGACAACGTGATTCGGCAATTCGTCGAGGCCACCGGGATTCCGTTCCTCCCGATGTCGATGGCCAAGGGCCTGCTGCCGGATTCGCACCCGCAATCCGCCGCGGCCGCCCGCTCCCTGGCGATCGCGCGCGCCGACGCTGTTCTGCTGATCGGTGCACGCCTGAATTGGCTTCTGGGTCAAGGGGAGTCGCCGCAATGGAGCCGTCAGGCCAAATTTGTTCAGGTGGACATCGCCGCGTCCGAGTTCGACAGCAACCAGCAGATCACGGCGCCGCTGGCCGGAGACATCGGCTCGGTGATGTCCGCGCTGTGTGACGGCGTGGCCGCCCGCCCGATCGCCGCACCGCCGGAGTGGACCGGCGAACTGGCCGAGCGCACGGCACGCAACGACGCCAAGATGAGCGAGCGCCTGGCCGAGAATCCGCACCCCATGGGGTTTTACAACGCTCTCGGTGCGATTCGCTCTGTGTTACAGGACAACCGGGACGTGTGCGTCGTCAACGAAGGGGCCAATGCACTCGATCTGGCCCGCAATGTCATCGACATGGAGCTGCCGCGACACCGGTTGGACACCGGAACCTGGGGCGTGATGGGCATCGGAATGGGTTATGCCATCGCCGCCGCCGTCGAGACCGGCAAGCCGGTGGTCGCGGTCGAGGGCGACAGCGCATTCGGCTTCAGCGGCATGGAGATCGAAACCATCTGCCGCTACCGACTGCCGGTGACCGTCGTCATCCTCAACAACGGCGGCGTCTACCGCGGCGATGAGGCCACACGCGGCGCGGCCGCAACGGGATCGGATCCGGCCCCGACAGTGTTGAGCGCCCGGGCGCGCCACGAGCTACTCGCGGAAGCGTTCGGCGGCAAGGGATATCACGTCATCACGCCGTCGGAGCTGCGCGCGGCGCTGACCGAAGCGATCGGCACTGGGGCGCCGTCGATCATCGACTGCGAACTCGACCCGGCGGCGGGAGTGGAAAGCGGGCACCTGTCCAACCTGAACCCGGCCGCCGCGGGCGCCCCGCCGCCGGCCGAGGTCAGCGCCGGCGGGTAAGCCCCAGCAGCTGCGCGTCGAAAGATCGTCGAGCGCCGGCTGGGAGACAAAGCATTTCTCGGCCGCCCGGGCGAAGTGCCGCTCGGAAGCGACCCCCACGAAGTACTCCAGTTGACGGAAGGCCACCCGCACTCCTCGGGTTCGGGCTGGGCCTTTGGGCACCGATCCCGCTGAGGCTAGCGCGTTGCCGGCGGGCGGGCCAAGCCGAAGTTGGTGCCACGATTATTGCGGCGAATCCTACGAATTCGGCCTAGCGGGCGGGTCGTAACGTTGCGGGCGCGAAAACCGATGTATCGGTACCGCTTTCACTCAACTGCGGCTCGGGCTTCCGCAATCGTCATGGGCCGCGACGCTACCCATTCGGCTGCGCTCCGACGCGGTTGAACTCAATCGGTGATCGAATCGTTACCGTGACGACCGAGCCCAGCTGTCATTGTTTGCTGAAACCGGTGATCAGTGGGTAACCAGTAGGATATCGGTGTGTTAGTCACACCATCTCGAAGGGTGGACGCTATGCGTCGGGGTGCTCGTTATCTATTTGTTATGGTCGCGATCACGGCTGTGGGCCTGGTGGCGCCGGTCGGTCGCAGCACCGCCGCCGTGCCGCTACCACAACCCAGCCCGCAAGTAGCCTCGATTTTGCCCGCTGACGGCGCCGTGGTGGGCGTGGCCCACCCGGTCGTGGTGACCTTCACCGCTCCGGTGGCCGATCGGGCCGCCGTCGAACGGTCAATCCATGTCACGTCGCCCAGCGGCACCCCCGGACACTTCGAGTGGGTCCAGAACACTGTTGTGCAGTGGGTTCCCAACCACTATTGGCCCGCCCACACCCACGTGTCGGTCGGTGTGCACGCCCTATCGACGGGTTTCGACACCGGCGATGCGCTACTCGGCGTCGCCAGCATCTCCAAGCACACCTTCACCGTCAGCAGGGACGGCGAGGTGCTGCGTACCATGCCGGCGTCGATGGGCAAGCCCAGCCGGCCCACCCCGATCGGCAGCTTCACCGCGCTGGAAAAGCAGCGCACCGTGGTGATGGACTCGCGGACCATCGGCATTCCGCTCAGCTCGCCTGAGGGATACAAGATCACCGCCCAGTACGCCGTACGCGTCACTTGGAGCGGCGTCTACGTCCACTCCGCGCCGTGGTCGGTTGATTCCCAGGGCAATGCCAACGTCAGTCACGGCTGCATCAACCTCAGCCCCGACAACGCCGCCTGGTACTTCAACGAGGTGAACGTCGGAGACCCCATCCAGGTCGTGGCCTGAGCGCCACCGCCACATCCCGGGCGCGACCACCCGCGCTCCCCTGCGCGCACCCTTCGCGGTGTGACAACCGTCACAGCCGTCGAACGGAAGCACGGCCAACGGGGGTTCGGTTCGTTCAGTTAGACGAGTGATCTCAACGAGAGGCGGGCCATGACCGATGACGCGAAGCGCGCGAAAGTTAGCTCTACAGACCCGATCAGCGCGGCGCGGCAACAGGTAGCCGAACGCATCCGGGACTTGGACGCCCACGAGGGATGTATTCGTCGACTGGCTGATCGCCGCCGGGCACGACATCCGGCGCATCGACGACTACGACGAATGGCTGGACCGGTTCACCACGGCTCTGCGGGCCTTGCCGGACAAGCAGCGCCAGCATTCGGTGCTGCCGTTGCTGGACGCCTACCGAAAGCCGGAGACGCCGCTGCGCGGCGCGCCGGCCCCACCGAGGTGTTCCGGGGCGCGGTGCAGGCAGCAAAAATCGTTGCAGGCGAGGATATTCCGCATCTGTCGGCGGCGTTGATCGACAAGTACGTCGCGGATCTGCGCTTGCTGGGCTTGGTGTAAACGTTGCTGAGCTAGCCGGGCAGCCTGTTCTTAATCGCGGCATCCTGTTTGCGACCGATGTCGAGAGCGACGGCCGGATCGATCGGCTCGTTGGGCGGGCTGTCGAATTCCAGAGTGACCAAAGCCTTGGCTTCGGTGAAGACCAACACCGTCATCGCCTGGGAGTTGTCAGGGGAGGTACCCGAAATCGTTATCCCGTTCGCGCCGACGGCAAGCGGTTGCCAACTACCGTTCACCTTGCCGTTGTAACTGCCTAGGGTGGAGGCCGATTCGGCGGCGGCCGCCGACGGATCGGCGGCGACCACGATGGTGTCCCACAGCCGACGGCTGCTGTCGCCGTTGGCGAACAGCTGGGCAACCCCCGGCGCGTTGTTGGGGTTGAGCATGGGTGATTGTGGCGCGGTGAGACCGCCCCCGATGTCGTTCGGTTTGATCAGCAAGAAGCCGTAGTCCGAGGGCTGGCCCGACGGCGGCCCGGTGACCACGCTCGAACTGGTCGAAGCGGGGGAACTCGACGCCGGCACCGACGAGGGCGACGAGGATTTATCGGCGCTGCCGCATCCGGTGCTCGTGGCGCCGACCACGGCGATGGCAACGGCCCAGCCGGCGATGCCGGTGCGATCAACTTCCACGCATGTTCCTTCCACGTGTCATCGGTGTCCGGCTGTCACCGCGGATCCCGACGCCGCCGGCGAAACATTGGGGTAAACCAGGCTTGCTACGAACATAGGCCGAGTCGGCGCCCGGTGGGTAGCACTTGGACGTGCCTATGCTGGCACGGGTAAGAGCATCCTCGCGTTGGAAGGAGATCGGTATGACGGCCGCAGCGGCTCGCGCAGTACGGTTCGACCGTTACGGGGGACGTGAGGTGTTGTACGTCGCGGACATCGAGATGCCCTCCCCGAGGCCCGGTGAGGTCGTCGTCGAAGTTCGTGCCGCCGGGATAAACCCCGGCGAAGCCGGCATCCGGGTCGGGGCGATGCACGAGATGTTCCCGGCCAGCTTTCCCTCCGGCCAGGGCAGCGATCTTGCCGGCGTCGTCACCGTCGTGGGACCAGGGGTCACCGAGTTTTCGGTCGGCGACGAAGTCTTGGGATTCAGCATGCGCCGGTCCAGCCACGCCACCCACGCTGCGGTTCCGGGCAACCAGTTGATCCGCAAACCTCCCCAACTCAGTTGGGAGGCAGCGGGTTCGCTGTACGTGGTCGGAGCGACCGCTTATGCGGCCGTCCGCGCCGTGGCGCCTCAAGCCGGTGAGACGATCGCCGTGTCGGCCGCCGCGGGCGGGGTGGGCAGCCTTGTCGTGCAGCTTCTGGTGTTGCGCAAGGCGCGCGTGCTCGGCATCGCGGGCTCAGGCAACGCCGACTGGCTGCGCGCGCATGGCGTCATCCCGATCGCCTACGGTGACGGACTCGCCGAGCGGCTGCGTGACGCGGCGCCGGACGGCATCGACGCATTCATCGACCTGTTCGGCCCGGACTACGTCCAGCTCGCCGTCGATCTCGGCGTGGCGCCCGAACGGATCGACACCATCATCTCGTTCCAGAAGGCGGGCGAAGTGGGCGCCAAGACCGAGGGCAGCATGGAAGCCTCGACGCCCGAGGTGCTCGCCGAGATGGCCGACCTGATCGTTTCCGGTGCCATCGAATTCGACATCGCCGCAACCTACCCGCTGGACCACGTCGCCGACGCTTATGCCGAGCTCGAGCAGCGGCACACACACGGGAAAATCGTTCTGCTGCCGACTAACTCAGAATGAGGCGGCCGGCCCGACAACACCGGCCTGCACGATCTTGATGATGACGAAAGCGACCGCCACCACCAGGTAGCCCCGCAGGGTGAACAGCCCCGCCCGGCGCATCGGTGACATCCTCGGCCGATCGAGCATCGCGAGGTTGGGGGTTTGCCAGCCCGACCGGTCCTGACGACGTACGGCGCGCCGCTCGGCATGCGTCAGCGACGAGGCGTCGTCGAGTTCGTCGACCTCCTCCGGGTCGAGGCCGCCACCGAGAGTGCGCACGATGTCTTCTGCCTCGGTCAGGTTCCGGTGTCGCCCGCCCACGATGATCATCACGGCACCGCCGACGGTGCCGAGCACTGCGCCAACCGCGAGCCCGACCTCGATGGTGGCCGTGGAGAGGCCGGGGAAGAAGGTGGCCGCCGTCAACGCCAGCGACAGCAGCACCAGGCACCACACGATGGCCCACGCAATGATGTTCTGCCGCACCGTATTAACCCACGGTCCCAGCACTGCCCGATCGTTGCACAGGAGCACCAGGAAGACGGTGGCCGACGGCAGCAGCACACCGGCCAGTGCCTGGACGCCCTGGGTCACCAGGCCCAGAATGTGGTCGGGGCTGAAGGAGACCGCCGCCGACACCGCGAGCAGTATCGCGTAGCCGCCGTAGAACAGTGGAGCCTCGCGGATCTTCCAATGCAACGAGTGCCGCTTACCCATGGCATCGCCGACCGCATAGGTGGTCGCCAGGCCGACGGCGTTGGCGCCGATCAGCGACGCGTCCAGCAGGATGATCGCGAACAGCACCCCGACCGTGCGGCCCAAATGCTTCGACAATCCCGACGCGACCGCGCCCGCATCGGTGAAGTGACCCGCATCCGCGGTGCCGGTCAATCCGAACGCCGCCACGGCCATCAGCGCCGTCGCGCCGACCATGACCACGACGATTCCAATGGCCAAATCCACTCGGCCGTACGGGATCCAGCGGGCGGTGATGCGCTTGTCCACCACGTTGGACTGCTGGAAGAACAGCTGCCACGGCGCGACCGTGGTGCCCACGATCGCGACCACCAGCAGCAGCACCGTCGAGTTCAGCCCACCGGGGAACTGCGGGATCAGCCCGGCCACGGTTGCTTTGGAGGTCGGATGCACCAGCAACACCATCGGGAAAATCAGCACATTCACCGCAATCAGGAGGAACATCAACCTCTCCCAGCGTCGGAACGACCCGCCGGCCACTACGGCGAACAACAGCACGGCGGCGGCAGGGACGGCGACGATCTTTGGACAACCGAGGAACCCGAGAGCCAGTGAGACGCCAATGAATTCGGTGACGATCGTCAAGGCGTTCAGGACCAACAGATCACCGACGCTGAAGGCGCCCCAGAACTTGCCGAACCGCTCGAATATCAAACGCGCGTGCCCAACCCGGGCTACCGCGCCTAGCCGCAGCACCATCTCCTGGTTCACGTACAGCACCGGAATCAGCAGTGCCAGCGTCCACAGCAGGCCCATGCCGTAGTTCTGGCCGGCCTGCGCGTAGGTCGCTACGCCACCGGCGTCGTTGTCGCCCACCATGACGATCAGTCCGGGTCCGGTGATAACCGCCAAAGTGCGTAGCCGCCGCCAGCGTCCACTGAACGCGCCGTCCCCGTCGCGCCGGATGCGCCCGAACGCGCCGACGATGTCGCCGACGTGCGCGGAATCCACCATGACTGGGCTTTGCGCCTCAGAGGGCGCGCCTTCCGGCGCGGCAGCGGTCCTGCCGAACACCGGGGTGCGGCGGCCGCCGCCGGTGTGAATCGAAGTCATCGAATCCTCGCTATCTCAAGCGCTTCTCACCTCGCGGTGAGACAGCCGTGGTTGCGGCACTCAACGCGCCTGCGGCGGCGGGCGGCGCTGTGACGCCCGCCGCCGAGGCACTGGTTCAACGGTGGTCGCCGTCGAAACCCGAGACGTGGCCACCCAGCGACGCGGTGACCATCGCGATCGGCATCCTCGAGACGTACAGGTTGGCCCGCTCCTGCGGGGTCAGGCTGGCCCGCAGGTGAAACCTGTTGGCCAACAACCGGCCCGCACGCAGCATCGACCGGCCGCGCATCCTGGAAGCGGCGGAAAAACGGTGTGTGACAACAAAAGCCATGATCTTCTCCTGACGCGGGTCCGATCGGCATCGGCACGTCGTATCAGCCGCGCAGGACCAAACGACGTCAGGCGGTGAAAGAAATGCCGGAACCGGATCGGGACAAGACGGATTTCGGATAGGGACTATCGCCGGGACTCATCTCGCCCTCACCTCCTCACGGCCAGGACACACGGGGGTGTCACCACATTCACCTGAACGAAAGAGGCAGGAATGACCCACGGCACAAACCGCGGGCCGCACCCCTCTCGTCGGAGCTTCGGCACTGCACGGCGTATCCGGAACATTCCAGAAGCCACTTGGGCTCAACCCTTGGGTCCGGGAAGAGCTGTCCTGACCCGGGGCGTCTCTCGACGTTCGGGGTCAGTGGCCTGTATCCATGCAGACGCCTCACCTACCGAGGTGCTTGCGGGTCCATAGTGACACCGCGGTCGCAGGCTCGTCAAACGCTTAACAAATCCCTGACGGCCGCCGCGGCTCGTCCAGCGCCCGCTCAGGCTGCGCGCCTAGGCTCGATGCCATGACCACAACGCTGCAGGATGCCCGGGTCGCTTCGACGCTCGACCGCATGTATGCCGATTCGAAAAACCAAATGTCGCTGTTGCGCGAGCGGCGCGGCACGTTCGATCGGCCGATGACCGCGCAGGAGCGGGCCGAGGCGATGAGCGAGTTCTACATTCCGGTGACACCGGAAGCCGGCCGGTTGCTGTATTCGCTGGTGCGGGCCACCCGTCCGGCCACCGTCGTCGAATTCGGCATGTCGTTCGGCATTTCCGCCCTGCATCTGGCCGCGGCGGTGCGCGACAACGGCACCGGCCGGGTGGTGACCACGGAGCTGAGCGACACCAAGATCGCGTCGGCGAAGAAGACGTTCGCCGAGACGGGCTTGGACGACGTGATCACCATCCTGGAAGGCGATGCGCTGACCACGCTGGAAAGCCTGGGCGGAGCAATCGATTTCGTCCTGCTCGACGGCTGGAAAGATTTGTACTTACCGATCATCGAGTTGCTGGAGCCCCGCCTATCCACGGGTGCGTTGGTCATCGCCGACAACGCCAGCTCGGCCGACATGGCGCCCTATCTCGATCGCGTGCGCAACGAGGACAACGGCTACGTCAGCTTCAACTTCCAGGTTCGCGACAACGACAGCATGGAGATCAGCTGCCGCACAAGTGGTTAGGGCCTACCGCAGCGATTCCTCGAGCCACGGCGTGAGCCACTTCACCCCTTCGGGGGTGAGGTGGACGCCGTCGCTGCGCACCTTGATGCCATCGACCTTGGCGGTATAGACACCGTCGGGGCACAGCTTTTTGTTCAGATCGAGGATCGCGGCGTTCGGATGGTGGCTAACGGTCTTGTGCAACATGGTGTTCCACAGGTTGACCCGATCCGGCTGGTCCTCCGGATACAGCCGGCCGTCCGGCTTTTCACCGCCCCGGCTGTAGGGGACGGTGGCGACCACCACGTGGACACCGGTAGCACCCACGATGGTCAGCGCCCGTTCGAGCTCACCGTTGAGGTAGGCGTCGAAGGTCGGGTCGCCGATGTGGGTCCACTGGCCCTCGTTGACCCGGTCCACCGTTTCCCAGCGGCCGATGACCAGCAACGCGACGTCCGGCTGATCCCGGCTGACCTGCGTCGACCAGCGAATCGGCCAGCCGTCGCATTCGGACCGTTGCTCCAAAGTCTGGCCGATGTAGCGGTACGGCGTGCCGCGCACGAGGCTGCATCCGATGACGGTGTGGTCGAGGAAAGCGAACCCGGGCGTCGGGGGCAGGTAGTGCATCCAGGTCCACCCGATCGAATCACCGAACACCGAGACGGTGAACGGCCGGTTGGCATCTCGGGGCCGGCTCGCACCGGGCGGCGACGGCGAGACCGCCGCGACCGCCGAGACGCCGGGAGGTAGACCGACCTCACGCAGGCCGGGTCCGGTGCCCACCGGGATCACCAACAGAGTCACCGCGGCCGCGCTGGCCACGGTCGCGGCCGCCAGCGGCAGCAGCGGCACCCGCGCCGGTCGCCAACGCCGGATGGGTTGTTCGAGCAGCCAATACGACGTTGCGGCCACCACCAGCGTGACGCCGCACCGCGCGGCGAATAACGGCAGACCGGACCATCCGGTGCGTTCGCCGTTGAGCGCCAAAAAGATTGGCCAATGCCACAGGTAGACGCCGTAGGAGATGGTTCCCAGCCACACCAGTGGGCGCAACGCGAGCGCGCGGGCGACGATTCCGCGCTGCTCCAGCGCGACGGGTGCGATCACGATCACCGCCGCAATTGCGACTCCGATCAGCAAGCCGCGGCGGAATTCGCCGCTGGCTCCGGTGGCGTAGTGCGTCGCTGCGGCCAGTCCCGCCATACCCAACAGCGGCAGAATCCGGGCGGTCCGCCGCCCCCACCGCGTACGGATCATGCACCAGCCGCGGTTCATCGACGGCCAGTCCCGCACCAGCAGGGCGGCCGACGCGGCGCCGACCAGCAACGCCTGCGCGCGGGTGTCGGTGCCGAAGTAGATACGGTCGCGGGTGGCGTCCGACGCCAAGACGATGGCGAGCGCCGCCGAAGCCACTGCGCCGACGGTGGCTATCAGGAACGTGGCGAACCGCACACCGCCGACGGTGGCCCGGGACGAGCGGCGCCTCGCGCGGGCGGCGAGCAGCAGGGTCACCGCGATGAGCAGCACCGGCCAGACGAAGTAGTACTGCTCCTCCACCCCGAGTGACCAGGTGTGCTGCAGGGGCGAGGGCGGAGCGCCCTGGGTGAAGTAGTCGGTCTTCTGGGCGACGAACCGCCAGTTCGCCATCCACACGAAGGCCGCGATCGCGTCGTCGCGCAGGCCGGTCAGCGACCGGTCGGGCAGTAGCTGGCGGGCGGCGGCCACGGTGAGCACCATCAGCACCAGTGCGGGCAGCAGTCGGCGCGCACGCCGGATCCAGAAGCCGGTCAACTCGATACGGCCGGTGCGTCCCAGTTCGTCCAGCAGCAGCGAGGTGATAAGGAAACCGCTGAGGACGAAAAACACGTCGACGCCGATGAATCCGCCGCTGACGCCCGGGATGCCGCCGTGCCCGATCAGCACCAGCGCGACCGCGATCGCACGCAGTCCGTCCAGTGCCGGGATTCCGCTGGCCCGCTCCGGCCGGTCCCAGATCGACAGCCGGCCAACCCGGCGCACGGGGGCCACCCATCGGGGCCGAGTACGACGAGCCGGTGCGGGGTGAGACCCGCCCGGCTCTGTGCTTGCTGTCAGCGCGCCGTAACTACCATTTCGCCCGGCGCCATGGTTGATGCCGATACGTCGCTGCCCCTCCTGTTGAGTTCAGCAAGCCAGCCTAGAGGCGGGCGCACAGGATCAGGTGGAGGACACGCGAGGTGTTTTCCGCCGTGCTGCGCTCGGATTTCACCCCTGACGCGTCAGGCCTTGTCAGGCGCGTAGCCCAGGGTGCTCTTGACCTCCAGATACTCGTGAAAGCCGAACTCGCTCCATTCGCGACCGTTGCCGCTGCGCTTGTAGCCGCCGAACGGCGCGTTCATGTCGAATGCGTGATTGATGGTCACCCATCCCGCGCGGATCTTGCGGGCGACCTCGCGCGCCGTGTCGAGGTCGGCCCCCGAAACGTAGCCGGCGAGGCCGTATTGGGTGTCATTGGCGATTTCGACGGCGTGGTCGATGTCGTCGTAGCCGAGGATGCAGAGCACCGGCCCGAAGATCTCCTCGCGGGCGATCGTCATGTCATTGGTGACATGCGCGAAGACGGTCGGCTTCACGTAGTAACCCTTGTCCAGCCCCCCCGGGCGGCCCGGGCCCCCCGCGACCACGCTCGCGCCCTCCTCGATGCCTTGCTGGATCAGGCGTTGCACCTTCTCGAATTGTGCCCTCGACGCGACCGGACCGATGGCCGTCGCATCCTCGCTGCCCACCGGAACCCGTTCGGCGACCTCACGCGCGATGTCAATGGCCTCATCCATCCGGGAATTCGGGACCAGCATGCGCGACGGAGCGTTACAGCTCTGCCCGGAATTGGGCATCATGTTGGCCACCCCGGCGCTGACTCCCTGGGCGAAGCCACTGTCGTCGAGGACGATGTTGGGGCTCTTGCCGCCGAGCTCTTGGGTCACTCGCTTCACGGTCGCTGCGGCATTCGTGGCCACATCGACACCGGCGCGGGTGGATCCGGTGACCGACACCATGTCGATGTCGGGATGGCTCGCCAGTGCCACACCGACACCCGGCCCGTCGCCGTTGATCAGGTTGAACACCCCGGCCGGCACGCCCGCGGCATCCAGGATCTCGGCGAAGATGTAGGGCGAATACGGGGCCACCTCAGAGGGTTTCAGGATGACGGTGCAGCCGGTCGCAAGCGCCGGGTAGACCTTGACCGCGACCTGGTTGATCGGCCAGTTCCAGGGGGTGATCAAACCGCAGACGCCGATCGGCTCCTTGGCGATCAGGGTTGCGCCTTTTCGTTCTTCGAACGGGAAGTTCTTCAGCGCGTCGATGGCTGTGGTCAGGTGACCGATCCCAAGGAAGACCTGCGGCCCAGCGGCGAGCGACGGCGGCGCGCCGATTTCTTCGGTGACCGCCTCGGCGAGATCGTCCGCTCGCTTCTGGTATTCGGCGAGGATGGCCTGCAACAGGTCCAGGCGCTGTTCGCGGGTGCTCTGCGACCAGCTGGTAAAAGCACGCCGGGCGGCATTGACCGCGATGTCGACATCGGCCGCCGACCCCAGCGAGATCTTCCCGGAAACCTGCTCTGTTGCCGGGTTCTCCACGTCGAAAGCATTGGGGCGCAACGGGTCGACCCACTGCCCGTCGATGTAGAACTTCAGGTATTCGCGCATCAGATCGATCCCTTTCTTACTGGGTGCCTTCGGCGTACCAGGTTCGGAATTCGTCGTACTTGGGCATCTCCTCGGAATTGGCTTTCGGATCGATGCAGACGTGGACGACGGCGGTCTTGCCGCTAGCGTAGGCCCGCTGGATGGCCGGCCCGATCTCATCCTCCTTTTCGACGTACTCGCCGTGGCAGCCGAAGCCCTCGGCGACCTTGTCGAGGCGGACGTCCTTGCTCCAGTGCACGCCGGGCTGCGGCGACGGCTGGGAGAAGGTGCGCTTGTACACGCCTACCTCCAGGCCCCACTGGTGGTCGACACCCACCACGCACACCAGCGGAAGATTCAGCCGCGCTGCGGTTTCCA
>NZ_DASUHS010000040.1:0-3798 GCF_036273375.1 Mycobacterium sp.
CCTGCGAGCCTGCGGATCTTCCTGGCTTCGCCGTCGTCGTGCGGCGCACGCGCTCTTAAGTACTTCGGCACGGAACTCGCCTCCAGGGAGTCGGCTGATCTTTCCGTGCCTCGATTTAACTACTCAAAGAGGAACGTTGCATTAGGGGAATCGACGCCGACGGCACTACCAGACCAGCTGACGAGCGGATAGACCTGGACAAATCTCCGTGAGATGGACCCGTACGGTTTCCTATCAATTCCTATTACGTGTTGCATTGCACTGGATGGCATGATGTCGGCGCGCGGCTACGCACCAAGGATGTGCCGGTGGGTGGTGTCAGCGTGATGGCTGCCAAGTTGCACGCTGCTTATGCTTTGATGATCGGCCGGCCGAACGATCGGACTGCCTCGTGGAAGTCCCGGCTCAGGTCTGGCTGGCCGAAGAGGATTGGTATCGACCCGCCGGGCGGCACCTTGTCGCGCGGCGGTCGTTTCGGTCTCGGCTGCGGTCCAATCGGCTTGGTGTTTTTGCGTATGGCGGGGTCCAGGACCATGCCGAGGTGGTTGCTCCTGGCCATCCGCTCCGACATCGGTGTGGCGTTCGAGCCCAGGAACCGCAACAGGATCGTCCAGGCGATTGAAGTGTGGTCGAACCGTACATGCGACACGGCCCCGGCCGGCACCATCGGCGATACCACGAAGGTGGGGACCCGGACACCCAGGCACTGCGGTCCGTTCTGGTGCACCCGCGGTATCACCGCGGGCGAGGCAGCAGTGCCCGGCGGCGGCACGTGGTCAAAGAAGCCACCGTGCTCGTCGTACGTCACGATCAGCATCGACTTCGCCCACTGCGGCGACCCGAGCAGGGTGTCATGCACGAAGGCGAGCATGGCCTGGCCGAACGCCACGTCAGCCGGCGGGTGGTCATCGTTCGCGGTGCGCACCGGCGGCACGTCGACAAAGTTGGGGTCGATGAACACCACCCGTGGAAGGGTTCCGGCCTTGGCCCGGGCGGCGAAGCCGTCCTGTTTGGCGCCGAAGGGAACAACGCGCCGGTTGTCGAGCCGGTAGCGGTTGTAGAACCGCAGAAACGCCAGGTCATGCTCGTAGTAGCACCAGTCGTCGATGCCGGCCTCTGTGAGGCGGTCGAACACCGTCTGCTGCCGGAGGTAGCCAAGGACGGGATCCGATATCGGGAAATTCTCCAGCACCGGCGTCGAGCCCGTGAGCGTGCAGAACCGGTTCGGCTGGGTGGCGCCGGGCAATGCCGCGAACCACCGATCACAGACCAGATGACGGCGAGCCAGCGCGTCGTGAACCGGCAACAGTCTGGCGGTGTAGTGACTGAGAGGGGTGTGGCGCCCCGGGTTCGTGTCGGCCACACTGACTTGGTAGCGCTTCATGAAGTCGGCCAGAAAGCCCGACATTTTACCGTTATCGATCTGCCGGAGCACGTTGCCCAATTCGTGCGCTGGCGAGAAGGGGAACTGCGTGTCGGGGAGGGCGTTGATACCGGTGGTGTTGTCGCCCAGTGCGTCGTTGCGTTCGGAGCCGGCCAGGCCGTCGATCTTGCCCTGGATCGGCTGCCCGTTCTTGCGGTTGCCGCCTGGGAGGCTCAGATAGCCGAGCATGTGGTCGAAGCTGCGGTTTTCCTGCATTAGAACGATGATCGTCTCGATCTCGTTGAGATGCTCGAGGCCGACGACGAAGTCGGTGCTGCGCTTGGGCCTTGGTGGGAGGACTTCGTTGATCGGGTCTGCTGGCCGCGGGCTGTCGTCGATTACCCCGCCGGGCTTGCCGGGCGGGGCCTTTGGATCGAAGTGCACGACGACGAAGTCCGAGCCGCTGACTTCCAAGCGGTGGAACTTGTGCCCGCGCTGGGCGAGCTGCACGAACGCCTCGGTTAGGTATTCGCCGACCGGGCCGAGATACTTCGACGAGTTCACGGTGCGCTTGAGGGTGTCAAGCAAGCTATCTACCACGCCCTCCACCGTGATCCCGAAGACCCTGAGCAGTCCGGCGGCGACCTCGCCCGCGACGGTGAGGTCGAGACCGACCTTTGGGGTGACGGACGACACCGTGGGCTTGATATGCATACTGTCGGTGCCGCCTTCGCTGTTCAGCACGACGAGTACTTCGACTGTGGCTTTGGTGATATCGGCGAAGTCCACCCCGTACGAGATCTCCGTTTCACCGACCGTTTCGAAATCGATGAGCACTAGGAGCGCCGGCCGGCCGCCGGCATTCACTGCCTTGACTCCCAGCGAGGCCAGATTGATGTCGCTACCGACTGGCGCGGGGAAGGTGAGCTCCGGTGCAGTTATACCGCCCATGAGGGCGAAGAGCTCACGGTCTGCCGACACCGTTCCGTTGCCGTTGTCGATACTGACTCCCAGCCCGATGGCGTCGACTACCTGGGAGAACGCCGAGTTGAGGATCCGGGTGGCGATCTTGGTCCGGATCAGATTCGGGGGGTCGACGCTGAATGTGAGTTTGGCCGTGCAGGAGATCTCGGAGGGTCCGGTGTTCCGGACCCTGCAACGCCACTGGCCGGCTTCGACCGGCGCCGCCAGCGGGAATCCCCCCGCCGGCGAATCGATCTTCGGCCGGAGCAGCGGGACATCTTTGGCGAATACTTCCACCCCGGACGGTGACACGACGGTGATCTTCACCGACGCCTGCTGGGTCACCAGCGTCGCGCCCGTCTCCGGATCTTTCTCCCGGGTGATGAATTTCGGATCCTGGACGATGGCGGACACGATGACATTGCCACCGCCCGGGCCGGGGTCGAAGACGAGCTCCAGGAAGGCATTCCTGGCCAGCAACCGGGTGCTGGAGGCATTGCGGGCCAAAATCTCTGCCATGGAACCTCCTCGGCGCTATGCCCGTGACTCAGACTGGCACATTGGCAGCACTGTTACGTGCCTCACGTCACCCGTTTGCCAGATGAACACGGCCTATCACGTCCATCTGCCACAATTCCATCGCCCGGCCGCGTTCCATAGGCGGTAACCCTCCTACCGCCGTCTCCGGACGCTGACACCCTTTATGCCCCTGAGTTCGATAGAACTTCTAGAGCCTGATGATCGCTCTACACGAGCAGTGAGACCGGTGTCAATTAAGGGTATTTGCCTCGCCTGATTGCGCATAAAGGCCCCCCGGGCAAAATGGTAGTTGAGCGGTTCAATTACAACTTTTAAAATGAACATAACCCGATGGAGGCGGAATGTAGCTCATGTGGAGATGGGATGGAGGATAAGCCAAGCAGCTCCGTAAACGCCGCGAGAGCGACCCGTCTACCCGGCCCTCTGCCGTCGAGTTGCCCAGGGTCCTCGGTCCTGTTGGTAGCGCGTGATCAAGGTGGTCACTATCCGGGCTAAAGATCTTTTACAGGGAAGTTGCAGGTTTTTCTGATGACTGACGCGCTGTGCGCTGTGCCGGCCGTCAGCAGAGGCTGCTGACCGACATTGGGAGGGCATCATTCTGGGCTAGCGCGACCGGCTGATCTGCTGACGTGAGCAATCCGCCCGACTCGCGCACTCAGCCGGGCTATCTGCATGTGGGTCGCTACGCTGCTAAGCCAACTCTTTGCCGAGCTGAATCGGCGGCGCGCTACTATACGGACGCCCGGGCTGAATTGACAATCGCCGCAACCGTTAGCAATATACGGGTAAGCGCATAAGTTAACTTTCCCCGCAGGGATTTCAACGGTTGAGTCAACTTGGGTTGGATGTTACGACTGGTGCCTGGCGTGAGCGGCGCTTGGTGGCGGGTGGTGGCTGGATGCCGGGTGAGGCCTGGCTGGCGAGGTCGGCGA
>NZ_DASUHS010000041.1:0-2116 GCF_036273375.1 Mycobacterium sp.
CAACCCGCACTCCCGCACCGCCCGCAGATGCTCACGCACATCGCCCTGCAACCCCAGCACGCCCACAACCGTCACAGCACCAGGCTAGACCGCCATTCGGAGCCAACGCCGTGGGCGCTTCGCGCCGCCCTGAGGGGTGAAAATGGGGTCGGCTGCCGGTCGGGTAGACGTCGTCGCTCTTGTGGCGCTGCGAGTCCGTGAGCCAACGTGACGTTGGGAGTCGAGGGCAGGTGCCCTGGATTGTCGCTGCGAGCGCGTGAAGCAAACTCTTTGATCGATTCGGCTCCCACCGACCGGCCGCCGCTTGGTGATTCTACGCGGAAGGGAGCTTGTGGTGGCGATTCGTGTGGTGGTGGCCCGGTCTGCTGGGCTGGACATCGGTAAGGCGTCGTTGGTGGCCTGTGTCCAGGTCCCCGACCAGCGTGGTGGCTGGCTGCTGATCAGCCGCAAGTTCGCCACGATGACCGTGGATCTGCTGGCGCTGCGGGACTGGCTGTGTGAGTGGGGGGTGACCCGGGTCGGGATGGAGTCGACCAGCGCGTACTGGAAGCCGGTGTTCTACCTGCTCGAAGACAGCTTGGAGTGTTGGCTGCTCAACCCCCGGCATATGCGTAACGTGCCCGGGCGCAAGACCGACGCGACCGACGCGGAATGGATCTGTGATTTGATCGCACACGGGCTGGTCCGTCCCTCGCTGGTGCCGCCCCGCCCGATCCGCCGGTTACGGGACCTGACTCGGCGGCGGTCGAGCCTGATCCAGGACCGGACCCGGGAGAAGCTGCGGCTGGAAAAGACCCTGGAAGACGCCGGGGTCAAACTGTCGTGCCTGGCCACCGACCTGCTCGGGCGCTCGGCGAGGGCGATGCTGGCCGCGTTGATCGCCGGCGAACGCGACGGGCAGGTCCTGGCCGCGCTGGCGCTGGGCAAGATGCGTCCGAAGATCCCCGCATTGGCCCAGGCACTGGTCGGTCACTTCGATGAGCATCACGCCTTTGTGATCGAGATGATCCTGCGCCACATCGACCTCGTCGGCGCCATGATCGCCGAGCTGGACACCCGCATCGCCACCGAGATCGCGCCGTATCAGACCCAGCTCGACCTGATCAAAACCATCGACGGGTTCGACACCCGCAACGCCCAGGTCCTCCTCGCCGAGACCGGCGCCGACATGACCGCCTTCCCCACCGCCGCCCACCTCGCCTCCTGGGCCGGGATCTGCCCAGGCAACAACAAGACCGGCGGCAAAGCCAAACCCGGCCGCACCCGCCCGGGCAACCGCTGGCTTAAAGCCACCCTCGGCGTCGCTGCCATGGCCGCCGCCCGCAAACGCAACTGCTACTCCAACACCCAATACCGCCGCATCGCCGCGCGCCGCGGAGCCAAACGCGCCCGCGTCGCCGTCGGCCACAGCCTGCTCATCGCCGCCTGGCACGTCCTGAGCACCCAGACCGCCTACCACGACCTCGGTGCCGACTACTTCCTCCAACGCGACGACCCCCAACGCCGCATCCGCAAAATGATCAGCATCCTGGAAGGACACGGCTACACGATCACAAAACAAGCCGCCTAACCCCACCCACCCGCACCACCCACAGTGGTCACCGCGCCCGTGGTCGGGTTTATTTTCGAAGCGAATCGCGGTCCGGCGGCGCCGGATAACCGCGATTCGGTTCCGAATGGCGATCTGGTGCCGTTCAACGGCCGCGGATGATTCGGCGGAGCCGGGTGAGCCGCTCGGAGAGGGCGCGTTCGGCGCCGTGTGGGCGGGGTTCGTAGTAGTTTCGGCCTACCAGAGTGTCGGGGGGGTATTGCTGGGCTAGTACGCCGTCGGGGGCGTCGTGGGGGTAGCGGTAGCCCTGCGCATGACCAAGCCGGGCCGAGCCCGCGTAGTGCCCGTCGCGCAGGTGAGCGGGGACGGATCCGGTCGCACCGGCACGGACGTCGGCCAGGGCCGTGTCGATCGCGGTGATCACCGCATTGGATTTCGGTGCGGTAGCCAGATGCACGGTGGCCTGGGCAAGCGCAAGCCTGCCCTCGGGCATGCCGATGAACTGCACCGCGTGTGCGGCGGCCACCGCGGTCTGCAATGCCGTCGGGTCAGCCATCCCGATGTCCT
>NZ_DASUHS010000042.1:0-16428 GCF_036273375.1 Mycobacterium sp.
GCCATCTGCTGGTAGACCACCTCGTGGCGGCGAAACCAGTAGTTCTCCACGTCAAGGCCCGGGACGGTGCGTTCGCCCGTCAACGGCAGGGCGGCGTCCGCGGCGGCGTGCGGAACATCCGGAATGAATGCGCTCATTGCATAGGCAGGCTAACGCGTGACAGTCCTTTCTGCGGGGTCGCGAATGCTTCACTCCGGGTAATCCAACGCGTGGGGTGGGCAGCGACCCGGTTGCGAACGCACAGGGGGGACAGAACCTGCAGGACGACCCGCTATGGTGTGAGAGCAAACCACACTAAGTTACCGGTCAGTAACATGCGGGTGCGGTGCGCACAAGACGTGACCTACAGTTCTGCCGCTCACGGCTGCAGGACTCACTCGAGGAGGACGAGCCACTCTCATGACGAACATCGTGGTCCTGATCAAGCAGGTCCCAGACACCTGGTCGGAGCGCAAGCTCTCTGACGGCGATTACACGTTGGACCGTGAGGCCGCCGACGCGGTGCTGGACGAGATCAACGAGCGCGCGGTGGAAGAGGCGTTGCAGATCCGTGAGCGCGAGGGCGGCGAAGGCTCGGTGACCGTGCTGACCGCAGGTCCCGAGCGCGCCACCGAGGCGATCCGCAAGGCGCTGTCGATGGGCGCCGACAAGGCCGTCCACCTCAAGGACGACGGCCTGCACGGCTCGGACGTTGTCCAGACCGGATGGGCATTGGCGCGTGCGCTGGGCACCATCGAGGGCACCGAGCTGGTCATCGCAGGCAACGAGGCCACCGACGGGACCGGCGGCGCGGTGCCGGCCGTCATCGCCGAGTACCTCGGCTTGCCGCAGCTCACCCACGTGCGCAAGCTCTCCATCGAGGGCGACAAGGTCACCGGCGAGCGGGAGACCGACGACGGCGTGTTCACCCTAGAGGCGACCCTGCCCGCAGTGGTCAGCGTCACCGAGAAGATCAACGAGCCGCGCTTCCCCTCCTTCAAGGGCATCATGGCCGCCAAGAAGAAAGAGGTCACGGTGCTGACCCTCGCCGAGATCGGAGTCGAGAGCGACGAGGTCGGGCTGGAAAACGCCGGTTCGACCGTGGTGTCATCGACGCCGAAGCCGCCGAAGACCGCGGGTGAGAAGGTCACCGACGAGGGCGAGGGCGGTAACGACGTCGCCAAGTACCTGGTTGCCCAAAAGATCATCTGACCCGAGTCCCTTAAGACGAGAAGAGCGAAATAACCCATGGCTGAAGTACTGGTGCTCGTCGAGCACGCAGAAGGTGCGCTGAAGAAGGTCACCTCCGAACTGATCACCGCCGCCCGCGCTTTGGGCGAGCCCGCCGCCGTCGTGGTCGGCGCTCCCGGGACCGCCGCGCCCTTGGTCGACGGGCTCAAGGAGGCCGGCGCTGCCAAGATCTACGTCGCCGAGTCCGACGACGTCGACAAGTACCTGATCACCCCGGTGGTCGACGTGCTGGCGTCGCTCGCCGAGTCCAACTCGCCCGCCGCGGTGATCCTGTCCGCCAACGCCGACGGCAAGGAGATCGCCGGCCGGCTCGCGGCCCGCATCGGTTCCGGCCTGCTGGTCGACGTGGTCGAGGTCAAGGAAGGCAATAAGGCGACCTACTCCATTTTCGGTGGCGCGTTCACCGTGGAGGCGCAGGCCAACGGCGACACCCCGGTGATCACTGTGCGCGCCGGCGCCGTCGACGCCGAGCCGCAGGCCGGCGCCGGCGAAGAGGTCAAGGTCGAGGTGCCGGCCCCCGCCGAGAACGCCACCAAGATCACCGCCCGCGAGCCCGCGGTCGCCGGTGACCGTCCGGAACTGACCGAGGCCACCATCGTGGTGTCGGGCGGTCGCGGTGTCGGCAGCGCGGAGAACTTCAGCGTGGTCGAGGAGCTGGCTGACTCGCTGGGCGCGGCCGTCGGCGCGTCGCGCGCGGCCGTCGACTCCGGCTACTATCCGGGCCAGTTCCAGGTGGGCCAGACCGGCAAGACCGTGTCGCCGCAGCTCTACATCGCGCTGGGCATCTCGGGTGCCATCCAGCACCGCGCGGGCATGCAGACGTCCAAGACGATCATCGCGGTCAACAAGGACGAAGAGGCGCCCATCTTCGAGATCGCCGACTACGGCGTGGTGGGCGACCTGTTCAAGGTCGCTCCGCAGCTGACCGAGGCGGTCAAGACACGCAAGGGCTGAGTCTCTCGGCCGCAAAGCCCCCGGCACCGCGGTGCCCGGGGCTTTGCGTTCGGCAGGTGATTTCCGGCGTACCACGGCCCACTCGGGTCACACCGGCACCGGGTCTCCGCCATAAACCGAGCTCCGAATCCGCTAGCGCCCGTGCTAGCGAATCACGAAGTCGCACATTGGTTCTCGGAGAACCGGCCCTCGACGCCCGCTAGCCGCCGGTCAGCATCGCGTCGATACGGCGCACGGCGACGGAGCACACCGGCAGGTAGGGCGCGGACCACCAGGGCACCGCAATGCTCACCCGCGCGCCGCCGCCCACCGGGTCCACCCGGTGCCGGGTCGCCGGCACACCGGCCACCTTCCACGCCCAGCAGCGCCCCGGCTCGAACTCGGTGACTTCGAACGGCACCGCAACCAGCAGGGAGGTCTGCACGGTGCCGGTGGCATGCAAGGCCAGCTCGGCGTGCGGCGCGTCCAGCCGGGCCCGCCGAATCGTCGGACCCCACGTCGGCCACGTGTCCAGGTCGACCAGCAATTCCCACACCGCGGCCGGCGGCGCCGCGATCCAGCGATCGGCGGTCAGCATCATCCCGCCCGTCATTCGGCTGCCCCAAAACATCCTTGCTGCGTACCCGGCGGATGGCGTCCCGGCACCGGATGCAGCTCACTTTTTCGCGACAGTTCGTCATCTCACGTGCACCGACACGTCACAGCGGCTTCGCCGACTAGCTCATCGACTACGCCACGTTGGGGTCCATGAGCATTGCTTCTGTCCTCATACCCAGCGATAAGCCCACCGGTACGGCCACCAGCTCGTCGGCCGCACCCCGCTACTCCCTGTTGGTGTCCACCGACGCCGGCATGATCGAGGCGGCGCAGCGACTCCGGTACGACGTGTTCACCAGCACGCCGGGCTTCGCACTGCCGGCGGCCGACCAGAATGGGCGGGATGTCGACAGGTTCGACGAGTTCTGTGACCACCTGCTGGTGCGCGACGACGACAGCGGTGAGCTGGTCGGTTGCTACCGCATGCTGGCGCCGGCGGGGGCCATCGCGGCCGGCGGACTCTATACCGCCACCGAGTTCGACATCCGGGCTCTCGACCCACTGCGGCCGTCGCTGGTGGAGATGGGACGCGCCGTGGTGCGCGACGGGCATCGCAACGGCGGTGTCGTGCTGTTGATGTGGGCGGGCATCCTGGCCTACCTGGACCGTTACGGCTACGACCGTGTGGCCGGGTGCGTGTCGGTGCCCATCGGGAGCGAATCCGACGGTCAGCCTCCGGGCAGTCAACTGCGCGGCGTCCGCGACTTCATCCTCAGCCGGCATGGGGCACCCCCGGAATACCGGGTGTACCCGCACCGGCCGGTGGTGGTCGACGGGACGAGCATCGACGACATCGCGCCGCCCGCGAGGCCCTCGGTGCCGGCGCTGATGCGGGGTTACCTGCGGCTGGGCGCCCAGGTGTGCGGCGAACCCGCGCACGACCCGGACTTCGGCGTCGGCGATTTCTGCGTCCTGCTGGACAAAGCGCACGCCGACACCCGATATCTGAAGCGACTCCGATCGGTGTCGGTCGCTTCCGAGATGCGAACGGCGGGCGGCCCGCGATGAACGCCCCGGCGGTCACCGGGCACTCGTGGCTACCGCGCGCATCGTGCGATGCAAGCTGTGTGGGTGCGGGCGACGTGGTGACGTCGCGGCCGCTGCGCAGGGCGCTGCGGGTAACCCTTCGCCTGTTGTTGGCGCTGCTGCTGGCGCCGGGGCTGCCGCTGCTGGCAGTGCCGTTGCCTGGCCGCACCCGCGTGCAGCGCATCTATTGCAGGTTGGTGCTGCGCTGCCTGGGCGTTCGAATCACCGTGACGGGCAACCCGATTCGTAACCTGAGCGGGGTGCTGGTGGTGAGCCCGCACATGTCCTGGCTCGACGTCTTCGCCATCGGGTCGGTGCTGCCCGGGTCGTTCGTCGCGCGTGCCGACATGTTCACCGGCCCGGCGACCGGGATCGTGGCCCGCTTCCTGAAGGTCATCCCGATCGAGCGGTCCAGTCTGCGGCGACTGCCAGGTGTTGTGGATGCCGTCGCCCGCCGGCTGCGCGCCGGACAGACGGTGGTGGCGTTCCCGGAAGGCACCACCTGGTGTGGTCGGGACCGTGGCGCCTTCTACCCGGCGATGTTTCAGGCCGCCATCGACGCCGGCCGTCCGGTGCAGCCGCTGCGGCTGACCTACCACCACGTCGACGGCCGCCCCTCGACGGCGCCGGCCTTCGTCGGTGACGAGACCCTGCTGAGCTCGATCCGCCGGCTGCTCGTCGTGCCGCGCACGCTGGCGCGGGTGCATGTGGAGTCTCTGCAGCTCCCGGGGACCGACCGCCGCGCCCTGGCAGGCCGATGCCAATCCGCGGTGGGTGCCGGAACCGCCCGGCGCGCTGGTCACGGGCACGTGCTGGTGGCCTGAGCAAACTGGGGGGCCGGTATCGTGGGTCGCGTCATGGTCTACCTGGATCACGCCGCCACCACCCCGATGTACCCGGCCGCCGTCGAGGCGATGACGGCTGTGCTCGGCACGGTCGGCAACGCGTCCTCGCTGCACACCAGTGGCCGGGCGGCGCGGCGCCGGATCGAGGAATCCCGTGAGCTGATCGCCGACAGGCTGGGCGCGCGCCCCTCGGAAGTCATCTTCACCGCCGGCGGCACCGAGAGCGACAACCTGGCGGTCAAGGGCATTTACTGGGCCCGCAGCGACGCCGAGCCCCGGCGGCGGCGCATCGTCACCAGTGAGGTGGAACACCACGCCGTGCTGGACTCGGTGAACTGGCTCGTCGAACACGAGGGCGCCGAGGTCACCTGGCTTCCGACTGCCGCCGACGGGTCGGTGTCGGCGGCGGCGCTGCGCGAGGTGCTTGCGCGCCATGACGACGTCGCGCTGGTCTCGGTGATGTGGGCCAACAACGAGGTCGGCACGGTCATGCCGGCCGCCGAACTCGCCGCCGTCGCGGCCGAATTCGGCGTCCCGATGCACAGCGACGCCGTTCAGGCGGTGGGTCAGTTGCCGGTCGACTTCGCCGCCAGCGGATTGTCGGCGATGAGCGTGACCGCTCACAAGTTCGGCGGACCGCCGGCGGTGGGTGCGCTGCTGCTGCGTCGCGACGTCGCGTGTGTGCCGTTGGCACACGGAGGTGGGCAGGAGCGCGACATCCGTTCGGGCACCGCCGATGTCGCCGGCGCGGTCGGAATGGCGGCGGCGGCCCGGATCTCGGTCGACGGGCTCGAGGTCAACAGCGCCCGGCTGCGGGCGCTGCGCGACCGGCTGGTCGACGGCGTGTTGGGCGGCATCGAGGACGTCAGCCTCAACGGCGCCCGCGATCCGCTGCGCGTTGCCGGCAATGCGCATTTCACCTTCCGCGGCTGCGAGGGCGATGCGCTGCTGATGCTGTTGGACGCCAACGGAATCGAGTGTTCGACAGGGTCGGCGTGCACCGCCGGTGTCGCTCAGCCCTCGCATGTGCTGATCGCGATGGGCGCCGATGCGACCAGCGCTCGCGGGTCTTTGCGACTCTCGTTGGGACACACCAGTGTTGACGCAGACATCGATACAGTGCTGCGGGTACTGCCCGGGGCGGTGGACCGTGCCCGTCGCGCCGCACTGGCCGCCGCGGGGGCGTCCTAAGTGAGAGTGCTTGCTGCCATGAGCGGTGGCGTTGACTCGTCGGTCGCCGCCGCCCGGATGGTCGACGCCGGACATGACGTGGTCGGCGTCCACCTGGCGCTGTCCAGCGCACCCGGCACACTGCGCACCGGCTCGCGCGGGTGCTGCTCGAAGGAAGACGCCTCCGATGCGCGCCGCGTCGCCGATGTGCTCGGAATCCCGTTCTACGTGTGGGATTTCGCGGAGAGGTTCAAGTCGGACGTCATCGACGAATTCGTGTCGTCGTATGCGCGCGGCGAGACCCCCAACCCGTGCGTGGTATGCAATCAGAAGATCAAGTTCTCGGCGCTGTCCGCGAAAGCCGTTGCGCTCGGGTTTGACACGGTGGCCACCGGCCACTACGCCCGGCTCCGGAACGGGCGGCTGCGTCGTGCCGTCGATCACGATAAGGACCAGTCCTATGTGCTAGCCGTGCTGAGCGCGGAGCAGTTGCGCCACGCGGCGTTCCCGATCGGGGACACCCCCAAGCCGCAGATCCGGGCCGAAGCCGCCAGGCGCGGTCTGATGGTCGCCGAAAAGCCGGACAGTCACGACATCTGCTTCATCCCCTCGGGCAATACCCGCGCATTCTTGGGTGAGCGCATCGGGGTGCGCCGAGGTGCCGTGGTCAATGCGGACGGCACGGTGCTCGCTGAGCACGACGGCGTGCACGGTTTCACCGTCGGCCAACGTAAGGGGCTCGGCATCGCGGGGCCGGGACCCGACGGCCGCCCGCGTTACGTGACCTCGATCGACGCGGAGACCGGCACCGTGCAGGTGGGCGAGGCGGCCGATCTCGAGATACGCGAAATGGTGGGCCGGACACCGATTTTCAGCTCGGGCGTCACGCCGACCGGCCCGGTGGAGTGCGCGGTCCAGGTGCGCGCGCACGGCGAAACAGCCGACGCGATAGCGGAACTGGCCAACGACGAGCTGGTCGTGCGGTTGCGTGCGCCGATGCGCGGGGTGGCCCGCGGCCAGACGCTGGTGCTGTATCGGCCGGATCCCGACGGTGACGAGGTGCTCGGCAGCGCCACCATCGCCGGCACCACCCGCTGAATCAGGGCTACCGCGGCATGTTCGCGGAGATATTCGTCATCACGATGTCGGACACCGATTGCGCGAACCCGCAGAAGGTGACCTCCAACATGGCTACCGACAGGATCCGGTAGTCGCGGCCGCACCCGCCGGGCCGCAGGTGCAGCGAGGTGGCGTCGGCGTTCCAGTCACCGACGTAGAGCTGCCCGCGGGAGCCGTTCGCGCAGTCGCCGACGGTGCGCACCAGGGCGCCGAAGGCGCGGCGGGCGGTCTCGGCATCGCGATAGGCCGCGGCGCCTTCGGAGATCAACGCGCCATCGGGTGGGTCCTGAAACGTCGTCTTGTGGAACGCCTCCAGATCGCGCCCGAACGTCGCCGTCTCGGCGTAAATGAACCGGCACTCGTTCGGCGCGGTTTCGGCCAGCGCGTCGATATCCACCGGGCTGGTGCCGTCCATCGAGGGGATGATGGTCAGATGCTCACCGGCGCCGGTGATCGCGCGCATCCGCGACTGGTCCAGCAGGATCGTGTCGACGTCGACGCCCTGCACCACCCTGCGGTCGGTGCCGGAACCCGCCACGGCCGTACCGTCCACCACCCGGGTGCACGACGCCACCAGCGTCACCACCGCGCACAACAGCGGTAGCCACGCCGATTTCGCCTTCTGCGACACGTATTCGCACCCCTTTTGGCGTTGAACCTACCCGCGCTGCCCCGCCGCACGCAGACCCCTGCCGACCGGCGGGTGGTGCGACGTCGAATACGGTTGTCCGGTGAGTGATTTCACCCATCCTTTTGCCAACGCCAGCGGTGTCGGATCGTGGCCCGGCATCGCCGCGCGCCAAGCCGCCGAAGTCGTCGTAGGTGAACTCGCGGGCGCGCTGGCGCACATCGTCGAGCTGCCCGCGCGCGGAGTGGGTGCCGACATGCTCGGCCGGGCCGGCGCGCTGCTAATCGACGTGGCCATCGACACGGTGCCGCGCGGCTACCGGCTTGCCGCCCGCCCCGGGGCGGTCACCCGCCGCGCCATCAGCCTGCTCGACGAGGACATGGACGCGCTTGAAGAGGCCTGGGAAGCCGCCGGCCTGCGCAACGACGGCCGGGTGGTGAAGGTGCAGGCTCCGGGCCCGATCACGCTGGCGGCCGAGGTTGAGCTGGCCAACGGTCACCGGGCGATCACCGACCCTGGGGCGCTGCGCGACCTGGCGGCGTCGCTGGCCGAGGGCGTGTCGATGCATCGCGCGGGGCTGGCCCGCCGGCTCGAGTCGGAGGTGGTGGTGCAGTTCGATGAGCCATCGCTGCCCAAGGCTCTCGGCGGCGGGCTGAGCGGGGTGACTGCGCTGAGCCCGGTGGCCCCGATCGACAAGGAGGTGGCCGCCGGGCTGCTGGACACGTGCGCCCGAACGGTGGGCGGTGAGGTGCTGCTGCACTGCTGTGCCCCCGACCTGCCGTGGGACCTCTTGCAGCGCAGTGCCTTCCGAGCCGTCTCGGTAGATGCCGGCGCGCTGAACGCGGCGGATCTGGACGGTGTTGCCGAGTTCGTGGAGTCCGGCCGCACCGTCGCGCTGGGGGTGGTCGCCGGCAACAACCCGCCGCGTCGCCAGTCGGCGGAGGAGGTGGCCGCCGCGATGGTCGCGGTGACAGATCGCCTGGGCTTCGCCCGCTCGGCGCTGCGCGACCGCATCGGCGTCACGCCCGCGTGTGGTCTGGCCGGTGCGACGCCGGGGTGGGCGCGCACCGCGATAGAGCTCGCCCGCAAGGCGGCCGAGATGTTCGCCGAGGATCCGGACGCCATCGAATAGGCAACCATCAGGTTGCGTTTCTGGTCAGACTGTGCTGAACTCATAGGCAACCAGGAGGTTGCATATGAAGATCGAGAAGCACGTGGTGCTGCGCGCGCCGCTCGACCGGGTCTGGCGGGCCATCAGCGACGCCGAGGAGTTCGGGCGCTGGTTCGGGGTGCGCTTCGACGGGCCGTTCGTCGCCGGGGCATCGGTGACCGCCGCGATCAGCCCGACCCTCGTCGACAGCGAGGTCGCCAAGCGGCAGGAGGCGCACGCCGGGGCGCAAAGCACCTGGCAGATCGTCGCCATCGAGCCGCAGCGCCGGTTCGCCTACCGCTGGCATCCGTTCGCCATCGACCCTGCTGTCGACTACGACCACGAGCCGACCACGCTGGTCGAGTTCACCCTGTCCGAGCAGCCAGACGGCGTGCTGCTGACGATCACCGAATCCGGATTCGAGGCGATTCCCCGGGCGCGGCGCGGGCCGGCGTTCGAGGCCAACGGCGAGGGCTGGGCGATTCAGACCTCGCTGGTGCGCAAGTACATCGAAGACGTCCGGGTATGAGCGGACGTGTCGCCGTCGACGCGCCGCTGTTCGACGCGCTCGGCGATCCCAATCGGCTGCGCATCATCGTGCGGCTCTGCGATCAGGGCCCCAGTTCGACGTCGCAGGTCACCAGCGTCATCCCGGTCACCAGGCAGGCGGCCAGCAAGCACCTGCAGCTGTTGGAGTCGGCCGGGCTGGTGACCAGCAGCCGACGGGGCCGCGAGCGAGTCTGGACGGTGCAGACCCAGCCGCTGGCCTCGGCCAGCGACTACCTGAGTCAGCTGTCCCGCCGGTGGGATGCCGCGGTGGATCGATTGCGCGCCTTTGTGGAGGACGGAGTGGAGGACGGAGTCGAGGACTGAGCGCCCGGTTTCGCGTCGGTGTCCTCGGATAGCCTGCCAAGGTGAGCGCAGCAGAAACCGATTCGGTATCGCCTGAGGTTCGCCGGCAGTGGCAGGACCTGGCCGAAGAGGTTCGTGAACACCAGTTCCGCTACTACATCAAGGACGCTCCGATCATCTCGGACGCGGACTTCGACGCGATGTTCAACGAGCTACTCGCGCTGGAGGAACGTCACCCGGAACTGCGGGTGCCCGATTCCCCGACGCAGCTGGTCGGCGGGGCGGGTTTCGCCACCGAGTTCGCCGAGGCGCAGCACCTGGAACGGATGCTGAGCCTCGACGACGTCTTCGATCGCGACGAGCTGGTGGCCTGGAGCAACCGCGTCGAGAACGAGGTCGGCAAGCAGCCGTACTACCTGTGCGAACTCAAGATCGACGGGGTTGCCCTGGCGCTGGTGTACCGCGACGGCCGGCTGGAACGCGCCGCGACCCGGGGCGACGGGCGGGTCGGCGAGGACGTGACGCTCAACGCGCGCACCATCGACGATGTCCCGGAGCGGCTGTCCGTCAGCAAGGACTTCCCGATTCCCGACGTGCTCGAGGTGCGCGGCGAGGCGTTCTTTCTGCTCTCCGATTTCGAGGCGCTCAACGCCAGCCTGGTCGAAGACGGCAAGGCGCCGTTCGCCAACCCCCGCAACAGCGCCGCGGGGTCGCTGCGCCAGAAGAACCCGGCCGTCACCGCACGGCGCAAGCTGCGGATGATCTGCCACGGCATCGGCCGCACCGAGGGGTTCGCTCCGAAGACTCAGCATGAGGCCTACACCGCGCTGAGCGCCTGGGGGCTCCCGGTGGCCGAACAAACCGCGCGCGTGCGCGGTCTTGCCGCCGTGGAGGAGCGGATCGGCTACTGGGGTGAGCGCCGCTACGACCTCGAGCATGAAATCGACGGCGTGGTAGTCAAAGTCGACGACGTCGCGCTGCAGCGCCGGCTCGGGACCACCTCGCGCGCGCCGCGATGGGCCGTCGCGTACAAGTACCCGCCCCAGGAGGCGCAGACCAAGCTGCTCGACATCCGCGTCAACGTCGGGCGCACCGGACGCGTCACCCCGTTCGCGTTCATGACGCCGGTGAAGGTGGCCGGGTCGACGGTGGGACTGGCCACCCTGCACAACGCCGCCGAGGTGAAACGCAAGGGCGTGCTGATCGGCGACACCGTGATGATCCGCAAGGCCGGCGACGTGATCCCGGAGGTGCTCGGTCCCGTCGTCGACCTGCGCGACGGCTCCGAACGCGAATTCGACATGCCCACCGCGTGTCCCGAATGTGGGACCACGCTGGCGCCGGCCAAGGAGGGCGACGCCGACATCCGCTGCCCCAATGCCCGGTCCTGTCCGGCGCAGTTGCGGGAGAGGGTATTTCACGTCGCCGGTCGCGGGGCGCTCGACATCGAGGGGCTCGGATACGAAGCCGCGACCGCACTGTTGAAGGCCGGCGTGATCGCTGACGAGGGCGACTTGTTCGCGCTCACCGAGGACGACCTGTTGCGTACCGAGCTGTTCCGGACGAAGGCCGGCGCCCTGTCCGCCAACGGCAAACGGCTGCTCGACAACCTGGACAAGGCCAAGAAGGTGGCGCTGTGGCGGGTCCTGGTGGCGTTGTCGATCCGGCACGTCGGGCCGACGGCCGCGCGTGCCCTGGCGACCGAGTTCGGCGATCTCGACTCGATCATGTCGGCGTCCACCGAACGGCTGGCCGCGGTGGAAGGCGTCGGCCCGACGATCGCCGCGGCGCTCACCGAATGGTTCGCCGTCGACTGGCACTGCGTGATCGTCGACAAGTGGCGGGCCGCCGGCGTGCGGATGGCCGACGAACGCGACACCAGTGTGCGGCGCACGCTGGAGGGACTGACGGTGGTGGTCACCGGCTCGCTCACCGGCTTTTCCCGCGACGACGCCAAGGAGGCGATCCTGACGCGCGGGGGAAAGGCGGCGGGCTCGGTGTCGAAGAAGACCGACTACGTCGTCGCCGGCGATTCGCCAGGTTCCAAATACGACAAAGCGATCGAGTTGGGGGTGCCAGTCCTCGACGAAAATGGCTTCCGGAAGCTGCTGGCCGAGGGTCGACCCGATTCCCCGGCGGAGTGAGCCGATGAGCGGCCGGTACGGCGATTCCACGCGCAGCCTCAAAGCCGCTGACGTGCAGGCAATTTCGGGTCAGCCGGTAGCGCCGCAGGCGGTGCTCGCCGCCACCTACCACCTGTCCGGCGACGAGACCGGCGCGCTGGACAGCTACGGCCGCAGCTCCAATCCGACCTGGCGGCAACTCGAGTCGGCGCTCGCCGAACTGGAGGGAGCCACCGGCGCGTTGGTGCTCGGTTCGGGCATGGCCGCCATCAGCGCCGTCTTACGCGCACTGGCGATGCCGGGGTCGACGGTGGTGGTGCCCGTCGACGGCTACTACCAGGTGCGCCGCTACGCCCGCGAGGACTTGGCGCCGGGGGGTGTGACGGTCATCGAGGCGTCGAGCTCGCAGATCTATGACGCCGCCGCGGACGCCGACGTGGTGCTGGCCGAAACGCCCACCAACCCGGCGCTGGACGTGATCGATCTGCACCGGTTGGCCACCATCTGCCGGGGGCGCAACGCGCGCTTGATCGTCGACAACACCGCCGCCACGCCGTTGGGGCAGCAGCCGCTGTCGTTGGGTGCGGACGCGGTGGTGGCCAGTGCGACCAAGGCCCTGTCGGGCCACGGCGACCTGCTGGCGGGCTACGTCGCCACCAACGAGCCCGAGCTGCTCGCCGCGGTGGAGCGACACAGGCTGCTCGCAGGCGGGATCCTGGGCGGGTTCGAGGCCTGGCTTCTGTTGCGCAGCATGGGAACTGCGGGATTGCGCTTCGAACGCCAATGCCAGAATGCCCGCGCGCTGGCGACCATGCTGGCCCGTCACCCGGCGGTGCGGGCGGTGCGCTACCCGGGACTGGCCGACGACCCGGCGCATCCGGTGGCCATGGCCCAGATGCGTCGATTCGGATCGCTGGTCTCGGTCGAATTGGCCGACGCGGCCGCGGTGCATGCGCTGGTGGAGCGCAGCGAACTGCTGATCGCATCCACGAGTTTCGGAGGCCTGCACACGTCGGTGGACCGCAGGGCGCGCTGGGGAGACCCGGTCGCCGACGGATTCGCACGCATCTCGCTGGGTATCGAAGACACCGACGACCTGCTCGCGGACATCGAACGCGCGCTGATGGGGTCCGGCTGACGAATTCACATTCGCCGGGGTTGACTGCACCGAAATTGGTCGGTGTCGCCCGAGCGGCTCTATCGTGGGCTCTATGACCCAGACGGCCGATCGGTGCGAGCAGGCATCATCGTGGTCGCCGCGCGAGGCCGAGATATTGGCCGTGACCCTGGCGCTGCTGCAGGAACACGGCTATGACCAGCTGACGGTGGACGCGGTGGCCAACGCCGCGCGCGCCAGCAAGGCGACGGTCTACCGCCGCTGGCCGTCCAAAGCCGAACTGGTGTTGGCCGCCTTCATCGAAGGTGTGCGCCAGGTGGCCGTCCCGCCGAATACCGGCACGTTGCGCGGCGACCTGCTGAGCCTGGGTGAGGCGATCTGTCAGGAGGGTGGGAAGCACGCCAGCACCATCCGCGCGGTACTGGTCGAGGTGTCGCGCCATTCCGCGCTCAACGACGCCATGCAGCATCAGTTCCTCGAGCAGCGCAAAGCCCTTATCCAGCACATCGTGCAGCAGGCCGTCGACCGGGGCGAGATCGCCAAAGACGCCCTCAGCGACGAACTCTGGGACCTGTTGCCCGGCTACCTGATCTTCCGGTGCATCATCCCCGACCGGCCGCCCAGTGGTCGCACCGTGCAAGCGCTGGTCGACGGGTTCCTCATCCCCGGCCTGTCCACGACCTCCGGGTAGCGACGCACGCGTTTCAGAGTCAGCCCACATTGGGAAATCCGTGCGCGTCTCTTGTAGAGTACGGTCCCGTACCGTACTGTCATACCTGTCGGCCACGCTTATGATGTTTGGCAGCCACGCTCGCCCGGAGTGTGGTTCTGCCGCCCGATATTCGAAAGGCTAACGGGTGAAAGGCTTTTCGATAACTTCCCTGGTTAGACGGGGGTGGATGGTGCTCGTGGTGGTGGTGGTGGTGACTGTCGCGGTGTTCTGCGTGTATCGAATCCACGGGAATTTCGGTTCGCACAACAACACGTCGGCCGGCGGCGGCATCTCGGATCAGACCGAACCGTTTAGTCCCAAGCACATCACCCTGGAAGTCTTTGGTGACGCGGGGGCGGTGGCGACGATCAATTACGTGGACATCAATGTGCAGCCGCGGCAAGTGTTGAACGCGGCCCTGCCCTGGTCGTTGACCATGGTGACGACACAGCCCGGAGCCTTCAGCAACCTTGTGGCGCAGGGCGATAGCGATTCCCTTGGCTGTCGCATCACGGTGGATGGTGACGTCAAGGACGAAAGGATCGTCAACCAAGTGAACGCCTATACCTTCTGCCTGGTGAAGTCCGCATGAGCGAGGATCACGCCCCGAGATCTGCTGTAGCGCAAGGTATTCGCCGGTTTGCGGTGCCGATCCTGTTGTTGTGGGTGGGTCTGGCCGCCGTCTCGAATATCGCCGTCCCGAATTTGGAGGACGTCGCCAGGGCACACAATGTATCCCTGAATACCCCGGATGCGCCGTCGTTTCAAGCGATGCAACACATCGGCAAAGTGTTTCACGAATTCGATTCTGACAGTGCGGCCATGGTCGTTTTGGAAGGTGATAAACCGCTGGGCGATGACGCCCACCGGTTTTACGATGCCCTGGTCCGCAAGCTCGAGCACGACACCAAGCATGTGGAGCACGTCCAAGATTTCTGGGGGGATCCGCTGACGGCGGCGGGCTCGCAAAGTAAGGACGGCAGGGCCGCCTACGTTCAGGTCTACCTGGCCGGCAATCAGGGCGACGCGCTGGCCAACGCGTCCGTCGACGCGATCCGCGAGATCGTGGCGCATACGCCCGCACCGACTGGTGTGAAGGCGTATGTGACGGGCGCGGCGCCGCTGGTCACGGATCAGTTCGAAGTGGGCAGCAAAGGGATCTTCAAGGTCACCGTGATCACCGTGCTGGTGATCCTGGCGATGTTGTTTTGGGTTTACCGTTCCGTCACGGCGGTCTTCGTGTTGGTCACGGTGATCGTCGAAATGGCCGCGGCCAGGGGTATCGTCGCTTTTCTGGGAAACGTCGGATTGATCGGCCTCTCGACGTATGCGACGAATCTACTCACGCTGCTCGTGATCGCCGCCGGCACCGACTACGCAATCTTCTTCGTCGGCCGTTATCACGAGGCGCGGCACGACGGGCAGGACCGCGAAGCCGCCTTCTACACCATGTACCGCGGGACGACCCATGTGGTGTTGGGCTCGGGTCTGACTGTTGCCGGCGCGGTGCTCTGCCTGCGCTTTACCAGGCTGAATTATTTTCAGAGCCTGGGCATTCCCGCCGCGATAGGTATCGGGATCGCATTGCTGGCCGCGCTCAGCCTGGCCCCGGCGGTGATCACCGTGGGCAGCCTATTCGGGTTGTTCGACCCGAAGCGGCAGATGGCGACTCGGGGCTGGCGGCGCATCGGCACGGCGATCGTGCGCTGGCCCGGGCCCATCCTGGTGGTGGCGACCGGGGTCGCTCTCATCGGTCTGCTCGCTTTGCCCGGATACAAAACGAATTACGACGCCCGGCCCTACATGCCGGCCAGTGCTCCGGCCAACGTCGGCTACGCGGCCGCGGAACGGCATTTTTCTCAGGCCCGGCTCAATCCCGAACTGCTGATGATCGAAACCGATCACGATATGCGTAATCCGGCCGACATGATCAACCTAGAAAGGGTTGCCAAGGCGATCGCCCATCTTCCCGGCATTTCCCAAGTCCAGTCCATGACCAGACCCTTGGGAACCCCGATCGAACATACCTCGTTGGCTTTTCAGATCAGCGCGGGCAGCATCGGCAACATCGAGAACCTGCACTACCAGAAAGAGCGCGCACAGGATTTACTCAAACAGGCCGACAATCTGAAAGATACGATCGGCATTCTGAATCAGCAATACGGGCTGCAAAAACAGCTCGCCGCGTCCACGCACGACGAGACCCAAAGCTTTCACGATACGATCGCCATCATCAACGACCTGCGGGATAAGATCGCGAATTTCGATGACTTCTTCAGACCGGTTCGCAGTTATTTCTACTGGGAAAAGCACTGTTACGATATTCCGGCCTGCTTCGCCTTCAGATCCATCTTCGACGCAATCGACGGTATTGATCAGCTCAGTGCGCAGTTTGAGAAGCTCACCGCAAGTTTGGACAAGTTGGATGCGGGCCAGCAGAAATTGGTGACCTTGTTGCCGCCTCAGATCGCCGACCAGGAGAAGAACCTCGGTCTGACGCTGTCCAACTACGCGACGAACTTCGGGATCAACGCTCAAACGCAGGCAAATACCGACACCGCGACCGCCCTGGGGCAGGCTTATGACGCCGCCAAGAACGACGATTCCTTCTACCTGCCGCCCGAGGCCTTCAGCAACCCCGAATTCAAAAGGGGACTGAAATTATTCCTCTCGCCGGACGGTAAGGCCGCACGCATGATCATCTCCCATGAGGGTGATCCCGCGACCCCCGAAGGTATCTCGCACATCGATCCGATCAGAAACGCGGCCAAACAGGCCGTGAAGAACACCCCCTTGGGGGACTCCAACATTTATCTCGCCGGCACGGCCGCGACCTATAAGGACATAGCGGATGGCGCCAAGTACGATCTGATGATCGCCGGAATAGCCGCGCTGAGCCTGATTC
>NZ_DASUHS010000043.1:0-12770 GCF_036273375.1 Mycobacterium sp.
CGATGCGCGGTCGACGACGCCACGCCCAGATAGCGGGTCGCCTCGCTCAACCGGATCTGGGGCTGTTCACCCAACAGCAGCAACAGCTTGAGCGCGTTGTCGACCGACTCGATCGGATATTGCGGCGCAAGCGAATCGGCGCTAGGCGCCGCAGCGGCGTCCTCGGCGCCCGGCTCACGCTTGTGTGGCATGGATCCACGGTAACCAGTAATGGGCGCGGCTTCGGTTATTCTCGGCATCGTGAGCGGGGCTATTCACGCCGGATACCACCGTTACGTCGCCATCGGTGACAGCCAGACCGAGGGCTTGTGGGACGGCGACGACACCGTCGGCCTGCTCGGATTCGCCGACCGGCTCGCGGTGATGGTCGATTCGCTTTATCCCGGCCTGCAATACGCCAACCTCGCGATCCGCGGAAAGCGGATCGGCCACGTGCTCACCGAGCAGCTTCCGCGGGCACTGGCGATGCAGCCCGACCTGATCACCGTCTGCGCCGGGATGAACGACGTCATCCAGCCCGGACGATCCTTCGCCCCTGCCCTGGCCGACCTGGAGCACATCTACGCCGCGCTGGCCGAATCGGGCGCGACGGTGGTGACGACGACCTTCCCGAACGTCGCCCAGTTCCTCCCGCTCGGATGGCTGGTGGCGGGGCGGCTCACCCGCATCAACGGGGCCATCAGCGCTGCCGCCCATCGCTACGGCTTCCGGCTCGTCGACCTGTACAACGCGCCCTCGATGCGCGAGTCGGACGCCTGGGCCATCGACCGGGTGCACGCGTCGAGAAAGGGCCACATGCTGTTCGCCGCCGCGGCCGCCGAAGCGCTCAATTTGCCTGACGCCAACCATGATTGGGCATGCAGCGGCCTCAATCCCACCCAGCGTTCCTTCGCGGCCGGCACATACGAGCAGTTGCGCTGGACGCGGGAAAGCTTCTTCCCGTGGATCTGGCGGCGGCTGCGCGGCCTGTCTTCGTACGACGGGCGCGAACCCAAACGTCCGCGGCTGGAAGGGCTGGGCACCCCGAGCGAATTCAATGGCACACCTCAAGCCGCGGATCCGCGGTCGGTCAGGCATCCTTGACGCATGAATCTGGAGCCCCTGCTGCACTCGATTCCTCCGATCACGGTCTATTTGGTGGTCGGCGGTGTGGTCGGGATCGAGAGCCTGGGCATTCCCCTGCCGGGTGAGATCGTGCTGGTCACCGCGGCGCTGATGTCGTCGCACCATGACCTGGCCGTCAATCCGCTCGGGGTCGGCGTCGCCGCGGTGATCGGCGCGGTGATCGGCGATTCGATCGGCTACGCGATCGGACGCCGCTTCGGCATGCCGCTTTTCGACCGGCTCGGCCGGCGCTTTCCGAAACATTTCGGTCCCGGCCACGTCGCGCTTGCCGAAAAGTTGTTCAACCGCTGGGGTGTTCGCGCCGTCTTTCTCGGCCGGTTCATCGCGCTCCTACGGATTTTGGCCGGCCCGCTGGCGGGGGCGCTGAAGATGCACTATCCCCGGTTCCTGGCGGCCAACGTGTCGGGCGCCATCTGCTGGGCGGGTGGCACGACCGCGCTGGTGTACTACGCCGGAATCGCGGCCGAACGCTGGCTGGAACGGTTCTCCTGGATCGGCTTGGTTATCGCCGTCGTGGCCGGGCTGACTGCCGCGATCCTGTTGCGGGAACGCACATCCCGGATGATCGCGGAATTGGAGGCCGAGCATTACCGCAAGACCGGCGCAGGCGCGTCCGACTCCGTCTGACTACACGGCCTCGCCGGCGTCCGCCACCAAGGGCGGCCGGTGTTCGTCGATCAACGCGCGGGCCATCTTGCGGGCGCGCAGCGCGGCGTCCAAATCCCCGACGGCGGCCAGAATGATCGCGCCCTTCATCAGGATGTGCCAGGACGAGGCGAATCCCTCGACGTCGGTCAAGCCGGCCGCTCCGGCGCGGCGCCGCACGATGTCGCGGACGTGGTCGATGTGGGTGATGCAGGCCTGACCGGCCGGGTGATCGGGCCCGACCTCGAGCAGCACGTTGATGAACGAGCAGCCCTCGTAGCCGTCGCGGAGGTGGAACCAGTCGTGCATGACGTCGAAGATCGCCAACAACTGTTCCTCGGGGGTGGTGCCACGCTGGCGCGACTGTTCCTCGATCAAGCCGCGGGTCCAGACCTCCTCGCGGCGCTCCAACACGGCCAGCACCAGGTCATTCTTGGTGGCGAAATGGCGGTAGAGCGTCGCCCTGGCGACACCGGCCCGTGTGATCACCTCATCGGTGCCCACCGCGTGGATGCCACGCCGGCTGAACAGCTGATATGCCGCGGTCAGCACGCGTTCGCGCGGCGACGCGGTAGGTGCTCCGACATCGGGTGTTGTCATACCGGGCTTAACGTACTCTTAGGCCCCCGCCGGTAGACAGACCGCCCTGTCTCGTTATAGAAATGAGATTCACACATAAGCGAACGGTCTGTCTTCAGACATTAGGACGGGCATCCATCGAGGCGTCTCGGCGCCTGTCGATTAGGGGGTCCATCATGAATTCCGTCATTGAAGCGATGCCCACCAGTCATTTGACGCTGAGCACAAAACTCGTCTACGAACTCGGCGACCCCAATTCCACGCTGCGGGCGACCGCAGATCGCAGCGGCCCGTCGGTGGTGATCTATGCCGGGGGCGAGATCGACGCCTGCAACGAGGACACCTGGCGCCACCTGGTGTCCGAGGCGGCCAGCGGCGTCACCGCGCCCGGCCCCTTCGTCGTTGACGTCACCGGACTCGACTTCATGGGCTGCTGCGCGTTCGAGGTGCTGGCCGAAGAGGCCAAGAGCTGCCGGAAACGCGGCATCGACTTACGCCTGGTGAGCTGCGCCCCGCCCGTCACCCGCATTGTCGACGCTTGCGGTCTCAGCAGCGTGCTGCCGATCTACCCGACCGTCGACTCCGCCCTGTCGGCGGCCGCCCGCTAGTAGATGCTCGAGCCGTAATCCGGCTCATGGGCGACCATCCCACCATTGGTGCCGAGGAAGAATTCCTCCTCGTCGACTCACAAACCGGCGAACCCACCCCGCACAATGCCGCGGTCGCCGCGGAGGCGCAGCGGCAGGGCGTCGAGCTGCAGCTCGAACTGAGCAGTTGCCAGGTGGAGACCACCTCGCAGGTGGCTTCGACCAGCGCCGAACTCGGTGAGGAACTGCGCCGGCTGCGGCATACCGCGGCGCACGCCGCCGAGGCGGCCGGCGTCCGGCTACTGGCCTGCGGTCTCCCTCCGACCACACCGCACGAGTTTCCCGTCACCGACACCCCGCGCTACCGCAGGATCGGCGAAGATTTCGGAATGATCGCGCATGAGCAGGGCATCTGCGGATGCCATGTGCATGTGCAGGTGCCCGACCGTGCCGCGGCCATCCACGTCAGCAATTGGTTGCGACCGTGGCTGCCGTCTTTGCTTGCGCTGTCGGCGAATTCGCGGGTGTACCGCAACTCGGACAGCGGCTACGCGAGCTGGCGCAGCGTGCTGTGGCGGCGCTGGCCCGCCGCGGGAGCGCCGCCATTTTTCGCCTCACCCGACGAGTACGACGACACGGTGCGCATGTTGGTCGACAGCGGGGCGATCCTGGATAAGGACATGATCTATTGGGACGTACGTCCTTCCGCGGATTTCCCGACGGTGGAGGTCCGGGTGGCCGACGTGCCGGCCACCGTCGCCGAGACCGTGCTGCTTGCCACCCTGATCAGGGCGGCGGTGATGACCGCGCTCGATTCACCCGATGACGCTCGGCGGCTTCCGCCCGCCGCGCTACGCGCGGCATACTGGAAGGCCGCACACGACGGGTTATCCGGCCACGCATTGGATTTGATCCACGGCCGCGGTGCGGTGCCGGCGGGTGAGCAATTGGGAGCGCTGGTGCAGCGAGTGCGCCCCGCGCTGGAGTCGCTGGGCGAATACGGCCGCGTCATCGGAGAACTCGACCGCGTCATATCCGACGGTAACGGGGCGATGCGTCAGCTGCGGGCGTGGCGCAAACGCGGTGAGGTGCGCGACGTCGTCACCGAAGCCGCCACGGCCACACTGAGTTGAGGAGTGCCTCGAGCGGGTCAAACCCGTTGCCGCACCTGGCCTCTCGTCAGGCCACGGCGAGCAGGCGATACAGGCCGATCAGGCCCACGACCACGATGACGGCGCGCAGCGCGGTGCCCGACAATCGGCGTCCATAGCGCGCCCCGAGCAGCCCGCCGATCAGTGAGCCCGCCGCGATCAGTCCGGCCGCCGGCCAGCTGATCCGGTCGAATGCCACCGACGTATAGGCAACGGCGGCAACCACATTCACCGCCAGGGCCAACAGGTTCTTGGCCGCGTTCATGCGCTGCACCGACTCCGGCAGCAGGGCACCCATCAGGCCGACCAACAGGATGCCTTGCGCGGCGGTGAAGTAGCCGCCGTAGACGCCGACGGCGAACGTGCCGAAAACCAGCGTGGCCATCCGACGGGGGCTGACGTGCTCGGGCGAACGCCCCGCCTCCTCGGCGCGGCGGGCCGTCCATGCCTGGATCCGCGGCCCGATCACCACCAGCACCAGCGCCAGCACCAGCAACACCGGCACGATCTCGGCGAACACCTTCTCGGGCAGATGCAGCAACAGATAGGCGCCCATCACCGCGCCGGCCAGCGATGCCGGGAGCTGCCATCGCAACCGATCCCACTGACCACCCAGCTCGGCGCGATAGCCCCAGGTGCCCGAGACGCTGCCGGCGACCAGACCTGCCGCGTTCGACATAGTGGCCGTCACCGGCGGATAGCCGAGCGCGACCAGTGTGGGGAAGGTGATCAGGGTGCCCGACCCGACCAGCGCGTTGATCGCCCCAGCACCCAGCCCGGCCAGGCATACGAGGAACATCTGAAGCGGCGACACCGAACAAAAACCTTAGCCTGCTGCCGATTTCGGCGCGAGGTGACTATCGTCACCAGCGCTCCCGATCAGGCCGGCGGAGCTTCGGCGCCGCGCTCCACACCGGTACGCAGCTTGACCGAGGCGGAATACGCCAGGGTCCGAAAGTGCAGGACCGGATCGTCGGAGGGTTCGATGCCATGGGTCACGCGCATCGGGTCGAACACCACGATGTCGCCGCCGTGCTCACGCTCGGTGTCGGGACCGGTGATCGTCAGGGTGCCGACGGTGACGATTTGCGTGCTCTGCCAGGCGGCCGACGGGTCCACCGTCGAGTCGGCGGGCCCGGCGATCTGCACCCGGAAGTCGAACCGCACGGGCCCGCCGTCCAGACGGGCGTTCAGCTCGTCGGTGAGGAAGTCCGGGTCCTTGCCGTGGGCATCGGACCCCGACAGGTATTCCTCGGATGTAGTCGGAACCAGGTGGTAGCGAACGAATCTGGCGCTGCCGTCGGCGGCGATCCAGCGGAAGGCGTGCAAGCCGTGGTATTCGGTGGTGGCGTAGCTGGCCGGGATCCGGCTCGCCTCGCGCAGGATGGGCAACGCGCCGAGCAGCTTCGGATGGGTGAGCAGGTGTTTGGCCATGCGCAGTGGCGTCGTCAGGCCGGGCCGCATCGCCTTGAGCAGATCGATGAAGCCGTCCGGTGTGCTGGAGACGAACAGCCGGGCGGTCTGCGTCGAGACGTCGGTGGTGGAGCCGTCGGGCAGGGTGAACTTCACCGCCATCCCGCGCACACCGGAAGCGCCGTCGCGCTGCTCGGGATTGCCCGACCCATTCGAGAAGCGAATCAGCGCCGGAACGGTCGAACCATCGAGATGTTGTGCGCGCGAGAGCATGAGCGCGTCGGGGGTCGCGGTGAACGTGCCGCGATACAGGGTGCCTTTGGCGTGCAACGCGCGACAACCGGGCTGGGCTCCCCCGGCGCCCCGGATCGCCTCGATCGCGTCGTCAGGAGTAAGTCCACCGCTCATGGACGAATCTTAGTCGGATCAGTCGGGAAAGCCGAAGAGTTCGACGACACCGTGATCGCGACCGGCGGTATAGCCGCCGTCGACGGCAACGGCCTGGCCGCTGACGAACGAGGCGTCGGGAGACAGCAGGAAGGCGGCCATCGCGGCGATCTCTTCCGGCTGCCCCAGTCGCTGCAGGGCGTGCTCCTTGGTGATGGAGGCCAGCGGGCCCTCCATCCCGGGGATGCTGAAGACGCTGTGCGCCATGGGCGTTTCGATGAAGCCGGGACAGATGACGTTGGCCCGGATGCCGCTGGGTCCGTAGTCGAGCGCGATGTTCTTGGTGAGCAGCACGACACCGCCCTTGGCCGCGTTGTACGAACTGCCACCGGCGGTGCCCTCCAGGCCCTCGACGCTGGCGACCGTCACGATCGAGCCGCGTTCACCGTCGGCTCGGGGTTGTTCGATCATCCTGGCCAGGGCCGCCTTGGCCACCAGGAAGGTGCCGGTGAGGTTGATCCCGATCACCCGGTCCCATTCGGCGCGGTCGAGCAGGTGCACCGGGCCTCCGCCGGCGACACCGGCGGCGTGAAAAAGGCCGTCGAGGCGGTCCGGCACGGCGGCCAGCACCGCGGCGATCGCGGCTTCGTCGGTCACGTCCGCGGACACGAAGGTGAACCGCGAGCCCAGGTCATCGGGCGGGGCGGCCAGGTCGGCGCCGATCACGGTGCCGCCCTCGGCCAAGAGCCGCCGCGCGGTGGCCAGCCCGATTCCCGACGCCGCGCCGGTAACGACAAAGGTGCGGGAACGGGCGCGGTCGGGATTCACCATGTCGGATCCTTGTCTGGGTCGGGCAGGCAGGTCGGCCCCGTCATGGTGACACACCGCCCCGCAATCGGATCGCAGATAGCGGATTTCGGGTCAAATCGGTTCGCGCCCTGGACTTTACACACGCATCCGGCGGTTTGCTAGGCGTACTGTATCAAGCTATAGCAAACCCATCTTGGACATTGCCGCAGCCGCTGGAGCACGATAAACCAGCGGGCGAATTTCGCAGTGCCCGGCGGCGGTAGGAATGACGATGTCAACAACTCAGCCTCGGGCGCTGGCCGGATGGCGGGTCGGGGCGGTGCGCGCGGCCGCCGTGACCGGAGTGGTCGTCCTGGCCTGCACCGCCAACCGGGTCGAACCCACCGCCGGGGTGGTACTGAGCTCCGACGACGCGATTGCCATCGCGCAGGGCGTCTCGGTCACCCCCGCGCCCGGCTGGACGGTGGGACATCGCGGCCCGAACTGGGTGGCGCTGAACAACGCCGACACCAGCGCGCAACTGCGGATCACGGTCAAGCCCGCGGGCGGCGCGGATGCCGCCGCGCTCCTGCAGGCCGACATCGACCAATTCACCAGCAGCGCCTCGGCAATCTTGGCCGATGTGAACCGCCTGACCCCACCCGACACCAAGGCGCTGCCCGGTCCCAACTTTGCGCAGCAAGCCTCCATCAACTACACCGCCGCCGTGGTGAACTCGCAGGGCGCAATTCCGGTGATCGGCACGTTCACCGAGCTGTTGAACACCTCGAACGGTCGGTCGGCGTTCATCGACTTCCGGCAGGACAGCAGCGCGACCACTCAAGCCGCCGGCGACGGTGGAATGATGATCGGCTCCATGGAGTGAGGCGCTAGCAACCCGAGCGGGCGAGGGTCGGCGTCGCGTGCGCAGCGCATCCGGTTTACCGTGCGCAGCACCGGTCCGGTATCACCGTGCGCGGCACATCCGGTATGACCAAGTGGGAACAAATCGAACGCGGAGGGGTTCATGCCACCAGCCGACCCGACGACCGGCACGGCGGAGACGCTCGTCGGCCTCGTCGAAAGCCACGCTCAGCGGCGGCCCGACGCGATCGCCATCCGCTTCGGCGAACGCCAGTGGTCCTGGGCCGAGTGGAGCTCGCGGATTCGTCGCACGGCCGGGGCGCTGCGTGCCGCCGGTCTCGAGCGGGGCCACTGCGTGGCCTTCCTGGACAAGAACCAGCCCGCCTGCCTCGAAGTGCTCATCGCCGGCGCCTCCATCGGCATTGTCACCACCGTCGTCAACTGGCGGGTGATCGGCGACGAACTCGTCCACGTCCTGGCCGACAGCGGCGCCCGCGTGCTGCTGGTCGGCACTGAGCTGCGTGCCGCGGCCGAGGCGGCCGCCGAGCGGGTACCGGGCGTGAACCGCATCATCGAGATCGGCGGCGAGTACGAATCGCTGCTCGCCACGGCGGCACCGACGCAGCCCGACCCGAGCATCGATGAGAACGAGACGGCACTCGTGATCTACAGCTCCGGCACCACCGGACGCCCCAAGGGCGTGCTGCTGAGTCAACGTGCGCTGGTCAATCACGCGTCGAACCTGGCCCCGGCGTTTCCCTTCGCCGAGGGCGACGCGAACCTCGTGGCCATGCCGTTGTTCCACGTCGGCGGAATCGGCTACGCGCTGTTTGGAATCCGCTCCGGTGCACCGACATTCATTATCCGCGAGCCCGACGCCGCTACACTGATCGGCGCGGTGCGCGCCGGAGCAACCCACGCGTTCTTCGTCCCGCCGGTGATCGCCCGGTTCCTGGACGCGGGTGACGCGGCGACCGCGGCCGTCGCCGGCTTGCGTTACATCGTGTACGGCGCCGCACCTATGCCGCTGCCGTTGCTGCATCGAGCGCTGTCTACCTGGCCCGACACCAAATTCGTGCAGGTGTACGGGCAGACGGAACTGTGCGGCGCGGTCACCGCGCTGTCGGACGACGATCACCGCGATGCCGCGCGGCCCGAGCTGCAGCTGGCGGCCGGAAAGGCGGTGCTGGGCTGCGAGATTCGCGTCGTCGAGCCCGAGACCGGAAACCCGTTGCCGCCCGGGGAATCCGGCGAGGTGTGGGTGCGCAGCAACCAGAACATGACCGGCTACCTCAACCGCCCGGACGCCACGGCCGAAACCATCACCGCCGACGACTGGGTTCGCACCGGCGACATCGGGCGCCTGGACGCCGACGGTTACGTCTACATCGAAGACCGGATCAAGGACATGATCATCACCGGCGGCGAGAACGTGTACGGCCCCGAGGTGGAAAGCGTGCTCATCGAGCATCCCGCCGTCGAAGACGCCGCGGTGATCGGGGTGCCCGACGACTTCTGGGGCGAATCCGTCAAGGCGATCGTGGTAAGCGATGGCGAAATCGACGCGAAAGACATCATCGAATTCTGCCGACGGCATCTGGCCGGCTTCAAATGCCCGCGCACGGTGGACTTTGTGGGGGAACTCCCCCGCAACGCGAGTGGAAAGATCTTGAAAACTCAGCTGCGGGACCCATTTTGGCGCGACCGGGCGCGGGGCATATGAGCACTCGCATAGATGCGGCGCGACGCGACTGTGCGATCAGGGTGCTGTCGACGAATTCGTCACAGCGTTCGATCAGGCCGGCATAAGCAACGTGCTGAAGGTTGCGGCCCACGGCGAGTGGATCTACTTCGCCTAGCGGCAATCGCAAGCACGGCGGAGCCGGGCGAAGCGGGTCGCCGCCATCGGGTCGAGCGTCCTACAGGCGTCCCTCGACGCGCAATTCCGGGTGCACCCAGTCAGGTGAGCGGCGTTCCTTGAACGAGCGGAACCCTTCGATGGCCTCGGCGTCGGACAGGCTGGCAGTCATGCCGATGCGGTCATAGAGGCCCAGGTAGCTGTCGATGCTGGACTTGATGACGCCGCGGGCGCGTGGAGCGGTTCGACAGCATTGCGCGAGTATGTCTTTCGCCGCATCCAGCAGGCCCTCGTGCGGGACCACCCGGGTGACCAGGCCCCAGTCGAGGGCTTCGACCGCGGTGAGCACCCGTCCGGTGAACATGAGGTCGCGGGTGCGCACCGGCCCGATCACGCGGGTGAGCATTTGGCTGTAGTAGGTGTCGGCGTAGCCGCGGAACAACTCGGGCACTCGGAAGGTCGCCCGATCGCTCACTACCGACAGGTCGCTGCACAGCGCGATCTGGAATCCGCCGCCCTGGCATAACCCGTTGACCGCCGAGACGATGGGCTTGGCCGAGATGCGGACCGCGTCGAACGGGGTCACGTCCATGCCCAGCGCGGAACCGAATGTCAGCCAGTTGTCCTCGCCTCCCCCGCCGCCCATGTCGCCACCGGGGGCGAAGACGTCGCCGGTTCCGGTGAGCACCAGCCCGGCCAATTCCGGGTCCTCGTTGAGACGTCCTACCGCATAACGGATTCCGAAATACATCGCCGGGCTCAAGGCGTTGCGTGCGTCGGGCCGGTCGATGGTGCAGACCGCGATCGGGCCCTGGCGTTCGAAGCGCAGGTACGGCGTACCCAGCCAATCGCCTTCGGGTGGACGTGGGGTGCTGTGGGATGTCTGTGCCACGGGACTCCTCTCGGGTCGGCGTCGCCGCGGATGCGCCACGCCGCAACGCCGCTACTGTAGCTCTTACGGTATCCGCCGGGCCGGGCGACTACACGTAAGGCAGCGTGGCCGTCTCCGCGGTCGCAGAAAAGTCGGCTATCACCGAGGCCAACTTGGTTTGCAGGGCGGACGTGGTGTCCCCCACCGGTTTATCGCAGAACCTGCAGAGCGTTGTGAAGTTCGGTTGTTCGCCCTCGTCCGGCCAGAACCGGCGCGGCCCGGCCTGAGCCCCGGGGTCGAACTGCACCGCCTGATGAGGGGCGTCCTTGAGGATGCGGCCGACGGGATGAGTTTGCGGGCATTCGAGTTTCAGCATGCCGACGCCCTCGTGATTGCCGACCATGTTTCACCGTCCTCTCTGGTGCGCTGTCAGTGGAGGATCCGCGCGAGCTTGCGCCATCGCCGGTGCCGGTGGCGAAACATGACCCGGACGAAGGCGCGGGTCAGCAGCCCGTGCAGGCCGTCGTCGGTTTCGATCTCGTCGGTGTAGCGGCAGCTGCGCTCGTCGATGGGTTCGAACGTCAGGCGGTGGTTCCAGGTGCGGACCGGTCCACCGTGCTCGTTGGTGTAGATCTCGGTCGGCTCGAGCCGCTTGATGGTGAGGTGGTGCGTCCAGGCCGGGATCACGCCGAACCACCAGAACCTCGCCGACCCCTGAGTGCCGACCTCGATGCGTTCCGGGACGTCGAGGCGGTAGACCCGCAGCACCGGGCTGAGGACGTGCCGCATCAGCTCGGGCTTGCGCGCCAGCGCGGCAGCGGTCGCCACCGGGATCGGCAGCTCGGTAGTTAGGGTAACCTTACTCACGCAGTTCATGGTGGCTCAGCGAGCGCGATCAGGCAAGGGCCCCGTGGTTCAGTGGGGTGGTTCTGGAGCCGACGGGTTGGGCCTCTGGGCCGGCGAAGACGGTGCTGGACGCGGAGCGGCCGACGGCGGGCAGTCGGGCATGAATATCCACACCGACGACCACCTGGCCGTGATCTTGTTGCACGCAACCGGCGTCACGGACGAGGTGTTGCCGGCCGAAATAAGCGCCGCGAGCAGTCCGGTCACCAGCGCCGGAAGGACGAGGCGGGAAATGAGAATCAACATCGTTGCCCTCCGCGCCCGGCGTCGTTCGGGGTCGAGCCGGGCCGTGACGGTAACGCTACGGCAGGAGTCGTTGGGCTGCAGTGTGACAAGTCGACTTGCTAGATGCCTCAACAGGCGAGGAGGCCAATTGTTTGTGGTCCCGGCTGGGATCGAACCAGCGACCTTCCGCGTGTGAAGCGGACGCTCTCCCACTGAGCCACGGGACCGGCGCCGAGATGGCGAACGACGTCGAAGACTAGCACGCGCCGGCCCTGACGATACCGGCCGCATCATGTGGCAAGTCGTCGCGATAGCCTGGAGACGGCTCGTACCAAGAAATTTGTATGTGCCCGCTCACGTGGACTATCGTCGTGCTTCGCACCGGGCGACGATCTCGTCCGAGGCGCGCGGATGTAGCGCAGTTGGTAGCGCATCACCTTGCCAAGGTGAGGGTCGCGGGTTCGAATCCCGTCATCCGCTCGAAGGTGCAAGTGGCGTGGACCCCAACGGTGGAGTGGCCGAGTGGTGAGGCAACGGCCTGCAAAGCCGTGCACACGGGTTCGATTCCCGTCTCCACCTCCAGCTTTTGGTTTCCCGGCGCGATTAGCTCAGCGGGAGAGCGCTTCCCTGACACGGAAGAGGTCACTGGTTCAATCCCAGTATCGCGCACCATGTTTCGCGCAGATGAGGCTCGGTTTTTACCGGGCCTTCGCTGTTTCCGCGCAATAAACGCGCAATAGTGCCGCCGGTGGGAACGCCCACCGAGGAGAGTGCTAAATGACCACCGCCACAACCAACCCCCGCCCCGACGTCGCGCCTCCGCCCGGCGCCGCCTTCGTCGATGACTGGCAGCCCGAGCAATACCGGATCGTGTACGGAAGTCGGCGAGAAATTAGCGGCGAGGTCGAGGTTTCCGCCTCGGTCGCACAGCTCGCCGATGGAACGATTAACGGCAGCAGCGGAGAGTATGACCCGCCGCTGGTTCACGTCCACACCACAGGCGCGTTTGGTCTGACCACAGAGCAGGCGCGGGAGTTAGCCGGGGCGATCCTCGATGCTGTGAATGAGCTGGACGGCTGGGCGCGAGATGAGTGACAGCGCACGATTCAGACGACCCACCGGGTTGAGCTAGATGAACTTGATGAGGCGATCATTGAGTCGGAGCGGGCCATCCTCGAGAACCGGCAGTTGTACCAGGACACGCGCCAGGGCCTGCAAGAGTTCGCCGAAGGTAAGCGCGTTTCGACTGACTGGTTGCTCGAAGACGACGAGTGAGTGAGAACGTCTGGGCAAGCCCTAGCGTTGATACACGTACTGTAGACGTACGCAACTGCACGCCATGCATCAATGTGGCCTATCTTTGACAAAAT
>NZ_DASUHS010000044.1:0-17592 GCF_036273375.1 Mycobacterium sp.
TCAACACCTGCCGACCTATCGGCGATCACCCAGCCGACATTGATCGCCAACGGCGACAACGACCGGATGGTCCCCAGCACGCTCTCCGAAGACATGCACCGTCGGATCGCCGGGTCGCAACTCACCATCTACCCCGACTCCGGCCACGGTGCGATTTTCCAGTACCACCACGAGTTCGCTTCTACCGCAATCGAGTTCATTGACTCTTGACTGGGAACCCATATCGCACATTTTCAGGCTTCGAGGGCGAACGTGCCGGTGAGGGCGCGCTGGCCGCAACGAAAACAAGCCAAGCCTTTCGGCCTGGCTTGTCTCTCAGTGGAGCTGCCGGGAATCGAACCCGGGTCCTACGGCATTCCCTCAAGACTTCTCCGTGCGCAGTTCGCTATGCCTCTACTCGGATCTCCTGGTCACGCGAACAAGCCAGGATGACGATCCCAGTCGCTGTTGGTGTCCCGATAAGTCCCGCGACCGGACTCATCGGTGGATCCCTCTAGCTGACGCCAGGGTCCGGGTCGAGGGCTTTCCCGGTCTGACGGACTAGCTGTCGCTTAGGCAGCGAGAGCGTAGTCGCGCTGATGTGAATCGGCGCTTATCTGTTTGCAACGACGCTTACGGTGGTCAGTTGCCTGCACCGGCACGCTTCTCTTGATTCGATGCGCGAAGTCGAAACCTTTCAGCCCCTCGCACCCCACCGACTTTCGGCAGGAATATCAATGGTACCTGGCTATCAACCAGCGGCAACGCAAATATCTTCCGCGCCGGAAAGCCGAGTGCCCCCGGCGTCATGACACCGGGGGCACTCGCCGCATTGACGATCCCCTAGTTGATACCGACCACCTCTTGGGCGATGGCAGCCACACGGGTCTGCGCCGCCGAGACGATACGCTGCCGGTTCTTGTGCGCCTCTTCGTAGGCGACCACGACGCGCACGTCGTCAGCGGTGGTGAGGTCCTTGATCGCGGCCACGGCGTCGCTGACGTTGAGGTCGTCATAGTTACGGATGGGCAACTCGGACTCATCCAGAACGCCGACCGCGGCACGGCTCGAGTGCAGCGCGTCGGCGACCCGGTCCGCGCCCTCGGAGCGGGTGACCCTCTCGGCGGCCCGCAGAGCGGCGCTCTGTGACGCGGACAGCGCCTTCGCGGCGATCTCACTGGCGTTGCCGCCGCGCTTGACCAGGTCGTTGATCGCCGGGCCGGTGGAACGCAGCGCGTCCACGGCGCGATCCACCCCGCGGGCGGACCAAGCGACCGGCAGGTTGACCAGCTTCACCGCGGTGCCGGCGGCCATCTGTATCGGGGTCCGACGAAGCGCCGCCGGCCCGCCGAGCGCATCCTCGGCAAGCACGGTGGTCAGCCAGTCCACGGTCGCGGCATGGGCGGTGATCAAGCGGTCGGCGAGATCAACGACGTCCTGGCGCTTCGCGGCGACTGCCAGCGCTTTGGTGTAGCGCGCCCGGTCCAGAAGCTGGTCCTCGAGCGCGAGGTCACCCAACAGCGCCTCGTCGAAGGGTTCGGCCTGCTCGGTCAGGGCCTTGACCGCCGCAGCGGCGCGACCCAGGAACGGACCGATCACGTCGGGGTAACCGCCCAGATCCCGGATCGCCGACTCGATGGCTTCTGCACGGTCACGGCCATTTCCGGCGTTCTGGGAGAGCTCCCGGCGCACCGCCTCGGTGCGTGCCTGGGCGACGCGGGTCTCCGCGATTTGGATCTCGGTATTCGTCAGATCGAGCAGCGTCCGCAGTTGCGCGAGCAGTCTCGAGGTATCGGGTGTAGTCATTTGTACAGGCCTCCTGGCGTGGACGATTGGTGTCGGCGCAAGGTGCGCTCTATTCGTTCGGCTACCCATTCACCGGGCCAGGACACCTCCAATACGGAGGTGTGACATATGTCGCGTTGACTACTTCTCGGTCGGCACCTGGTCAAACGGCGCCAAACACGCACTCAGATAACGAAATTGAGGTGCTCGACGATTTGTGTCGCAACTTCTCGGTCGCCGTCGAGCTGGATGTCCTGGGCACGGGCCGGGCACATCGGGCGACCACCGGTGAGTCTGGTGAACTGCAGCCCGTCCAGCCGGATGGTCGCGGTCGGTTCCTGGCCGCCGAAGCCGTCGACCACCGCGGCCCGGCCGTCGACGCTGACCCGGATGGCGCGGGCCAGCGGGCCGGTGAGGTCGAACTGGATGCGTGAACCGTCGGGCGCCTTGGCCAGCTTGCCCACGACGTAGCCCATCGTGGCGGCGATCTCGTCCACTGCGAGCGACGCCCCGAGGCTGGCCAGCTCGTCGTCGGACGGCGGCCGTTCCAACGCCACGCGAATGTCTTCTTCGTGCATCCAGCAGTCGAACACCCGGATCCGCATGAACCGGCCGTAGGAGTCCGGGCCGGTGGGAGTCATCGTCACCGCGTCCCACTCCTCACCCGAGAGGCTCGTCAGCGCTTGGCGCCGATCGGTGGTGATCGCCCTGAAGCTTTCCAGAACGTCGGCATCGGCGCGCGCGCTCAGATGGCGAACCCAGCACTCGTTCATCACCCCGACGTCGTTGCGCACGTGTTCCAGCGTCGAGACGTCGATATCGGGCTGGGGTGCGGCGATGCCGGCGAGGAACGACTCGGTGCCGATCATGTGCGCCACCAAGGCTTTAACGTCCCAGCCCGGCAGCGGACTCGCCGCCCGCCATTGCGCTTGGGACAGCCCGGCCAGCAGCGCGTCGATGTCGTCCCACACCGCGAAGAGGCCGGAGAGCACGGCGGACTTGTCGAGTTTGGTGACGGGACGATCGGCCATGGTCAGGATCGTAGGCCGATCAGCTTCCCACCAACAGCGGGAGCTCCGGGCCGTCAGGCCGAGGCGATCATCGCCACGGAGCCCATGGCCAGCACCATGCCGATCCCCTGCAAGCGGGTCACCCGCTCGCGCAGCACCACCATCGCCAGCACCACCGTCGCGGCCGGATACAGCGAGATCAGGATGCTGGCCAACGACAGCAGCCAGGTGTGCAGCGCCGCCAGCATGGTGATGTTGGCGAAGATGTCCAGGACGGCGACGGCCACGGCCAATTTGAGCGGCCGCCCGCGCGGCATCGCCATGTTCTGGCTGGTTTTGGCCATGGCGAATACCACCAGGCTGGCCGCCACCCGAGCGAAGAACAGCGGCCAGAGTTTGCATACGTGCGGCGCCTGGTGCAGGAACACCAGGTTCAATCCCATCGCGGAGCCCGCAACTACTGTGAGCCAGGCCACTTTTGGAGTGAACCGGTACGGCGTCCCCTCCACGGGCGCCTCCCGACTCACGAGCATCACCGCAGCCAGCGCCAGGACGACACCCACCAGGGCCGCCTGGCCAGGCCGCTCCCCCAGCGCCATACCGACCGCCACGGGCACCGCGGCGTTGAGCACGGCCGCCAATGGTGAGACCACCGAAATCGGCCCGGAGCCAAGGGCCGCGAAGAACGCCCACATGCCAAAGGCCATGCCGATGCCGTACAGGCAACCCCACACAACGGCGCCGGCATGAATAGGCCCGCCAACGAAGACGGCCATCACGCCCAATATCAGCGTCTCAATCGGGTAAGCGACCAGCATCACCCGCAGCGCGGCCACCCGCCGAGCCGCCACGCCGCCCACGAAATCGCTGACGCCGTACGTAACAGCAGACAGCTGGGCGTAAGCCGCCCCGATCAGATCATGCCCTTTGCCCGACGTCCCATTTCACGGACCACCTCACGCTGTGCATCACGCTGCGCCATGTCCTGGCGCTTGTCATAGGCTCTTTTGCCGCGCGCAAGGGCAAGTTCGACCTTGACCTTGCCTTCGGAGAAATACAGAGACAACGGCATCAAGGCGAGGTTACCATCCCGTACCTTGCCGACCAGCCTGTCGATTTGTTGCCTATGTAACAACAACTTTCGGTTGCGACGTGGCTCATGATTGGTCCAGCTACCGTGCTGATACTCCGGAATGTACAAGTTACGCAACCAAACTTCGCCGTCGTCGATCGTTGCGAACGCGTCAGCTAACGATGCTTGGCCCAGGCGAAGGCTTTTGACCTCGGTGCCCTGCAAAGACACTCCCGCCTCGAACAACTCGATGATCGAATAGTTGTGCCGCGCTTTGCGATTGGTGGCAATGACCTGTTTGCTGCCACCTTTACCGCCCGCCGCGTTGGCGCGGCCGGAACCCTTGGCCACAGCTACCGCCGTATATAGAGGCGCAAGGTCGCGTACCCCGTCACTGCCGCCATCGACACGCCGAGCAGGAACAACCACGGCGTGATGTAAAGGATGTCGGCATAGTCGACCTTGGCAATTAGATGTGCTTGATAGAACTGGCTCAGCGCGTTGTCCAGGAACAAAGCCCGAACCAACATGAGTCCGACGACGGCGATGGCCACACCGATAGACGCGGCCAGTATCGCCTCCACCAGGAAGGGCAGCTGGGTGTACCACCGGCTGGCACCTACCAGCCGCATGATCCCGATCTCGGTGCGGCGGGTGTAGGCCGCGACCTGCACCATGTTGGCAATCAACAGGATTGCTCCGACGGCCTGCACCAGGGCGACCGCGAACGCGGCATCGCGCAAGCCGTCCAACACGGCGAACAGGCGGTCGATGAGGTCCTTCTCGTTGAGGATGCTGCGCACCCCGGGCTGGCCCTGCATCGCGGCATCGAACTCCGCGTGTTGTTCGGGATTGTTCAGTTTGACGATGAACGACGCCGGAAACGAGTCCTTGCCCGCCACGTCCTTGAACTCCGGGAACTTCTTGATGGCGTCGTTGTAGGCGTCTTGTCGATTGACGAAGCGCACCGATTTGACGTCTTGCCGCGCATCGATCTTGTCGCGCAGCCCCTTACACGGCGCGGACGCACATGTCGTGTCGTTGGCCGAGATGTCGTCGGTCAGGAACACCTGCGTCTCTACGCGGTCGAGGTAAATCTCGCGCGAGTTGTCGGCCAGGCGGACCACCAGCAGACCGCCGCCGAACAGGCCGATGGAGATCGCGGTCGTCAGGATCATCGCGGCCGTCATCGTTACATTGCGGCGAAACCCGGTCAGGACCTCGTTAAGTAGGAAACCGAAGCGCACTTAGCGGTCCATCCCGTAGACGCCGCGCTGCTCGTCGCGAACCAGCCTGCCCAGCGACAACTCGACGACGCGCTGGCGCATCGAGTCGACGATGTGGTGATCGTGCGTTGCCATCAGCACCGTCGTTCCCGTGCGGTTGATCCGCTCTAACAAATCCATGATGTCCTTACTGGTATCTGGGTCGAGGTTGCCCGTCGGCTCGTCCGCCAGCAGGACGAGCGGCCGGTTGACGAACGCGCGGGCGATCGCCACCCGCTGCTGCTCGCCACCGGACAACTCGTGCGGCAACCGATTGGCTTTGCCGGACAATCCGACGGTTTCCAGCACCTCCGGCACCACCCGGTTGATCGCGTCGCTTCGTTTGCCGATAACTTCCAGCGCGAATGCGACGTTCTCGTAGACCGTTTTTTGCTGCAACAGGCGGAAGTCCTGGAAAACGCAGCCGATGACCTGGCGCAGCTTCGGGACGTGACGACCGCGCAACTTGTTGACGTGGAACTTTGAGACCCGGACGTCACCGTTGGTCGGATTCTCCGCGCCGAGCAGCAGCCGCATGAACGTGGACTTGCCAGACCCCGACGGGCCGATCAGAAAGACGAATTCACCCTTATCGATCTTGACGTTGACGTCTTCCAGCGCCGGGCGGGCCGACGCTTTGTACTTCTTACTGACATGGTCCAGGGTGATCATCACGGCACGCCAGTGTAGCGGTGAATTTCGCTGGCAGGCGAAGTCAACTGGCCGGAGGCGGCGAAGTCGGCGCCGGGCCCGGCCCCGGCTGTGGTTGCTGCGGCGGTGACAGGGTGGGGCTTGAGCTGGGCGGGCAGAACGGCGCCGGCAAGACGCACGGCAGCTGCGGCAGCTGGAACGGCGGTGTGGTGGTCGTGGTCGTCGTCACCGGTGGTGGCGGCGGTGGCGGGGGTGGCGGCGGCGTGCTCGTCGGGGTCGGCGTATAGGGGACGGTCGGCGGCGCCTGCACCCGGCTGCGCGGTACCCAGGTGTAGTTGGGGTCGGGCACGAAGCCCGGCGGTACCACTTGCTGGGCGGGGGGCTTGGGCGCCGGTTCCGGGCGATAGGTGTCGTAGACCCACCACGCCACCAAGAAAGCCACGATCAATACAAATGTGGACGTGCGTAACCGCCCGCCGAACATGTGCTTCGGCCAGCGATGCTCCGCATCCGTGTCGTCGCCGTCGCCGCGCTTCTCGAGGATGTTCAGGGTGAACTTCAACGCTTCTGCACCGCACCTTGAACTTCATCATCGGCTTGCTGTTCGGCGGCCTGGGCGGCCGGAACCGAGGGGTCTTCGACCAGGCCCACCTTCGCGTCCGCCGCCGTCACGATCCCGACGCGGGCCAGCGCCCGGATGACCAGCACACGCAGCTGCCGCCCGACCTCGAACTGCTTGCCGGGCAGTGTGCGGGCCACCATGCGCAGGGTGACGGTGTCGACTTCGATGCTTTCCACGCCCATCACGGTGGGTGCGTCCAGCAACAAGTCCCCTAATGACGGGTTTTCCAGCGCGCGCTCGCACTCCTGATGCAGGACCTCGTTGACCCGGTTCAGGTCGGCGCTCGTCGACACCGGGATGTCCACCACCGCGCGTGCCCAATCCTTGGACAGGTTGACCACCTTGACGATTTGCCCGTTGGGAATGGTCAACACCTCGCCATCCGGCGAGCGCAGGCGAGTCACTCGCAACGTCACGTTCTCGACCGTGCCGGTTGCTTCCGTAGCGGATACGACGGTGAGGGTGACCAGGTCTCCGAACCCGTACTGGCGCTCCACCAGGATGAAGAAGCCGGAAAGCAGGTCTCGCACCAACTGTTGCGCGCCGAAACCCAGCGCGGCGCCGACCACGGTGGCCGGCGCGACCAAGCCCCCGACCGAAAATTGCAGCACCTCGGCGATCTGCATGATGACCCAGATGCCGATGATGACGACGGACACCCAGGAGATCACCGACGCCAGGGCCTGCCGGTGCTTGGACGCTTCCGAGCGCACCAGCGCGTCGCTCTCGGCGAAGCCCAGGTTGAGCTGATGGGTCACCTGCTGTGCCACCCAGTTGACGAACCGGGCCGCGAGCACCGCGGCGATCAGGACCATGACGATCCGCAGACCCCGGGTGATGATCCACTCACCAAGCTCGCCCCGCCAGAAGTCGTGCCAGCGGTGCGTCATCGATGCGGCGAGAAAACTAGTGTTATTCGTCATCTTTTCGGTTGCGCCAACGTATTCCCGCTTCCAGGAATCCGTCGATGTCTCCATCCAGGACGGCCGCAGGATTGCCAACCTCGTGCTCTGTTCGCAGATCCTTGACCATCTGATACGGCTGCAGAACGTAGGAGCGCATCTGGTTGCCCCACGAACTCCCACCTTCGCCTTTTAACGCGTCTAACTCAGCGCGTTCTTCGGAACGCTTGCGCTCCAATAACTTTGCCTGAAGCACTCGCATCGCCGAGATTTTGTTCTGCAACTGCGATTTTTCGTTCTGGCAAGTTACGACGATACCCGTTGGGATATGGGTTAAGCGTACCGCAGAGTCGGTGGTGTTCACCGATTGGCCTCCCGGGCCACTCGAACGGTAAACGTCAACGCGCACATCGCCTTCCGGTATGTCGATGTGGTCGGTGGTCTCGACCACCGGCAGCACCTCGACTTCAGCGAACGAAGTCTGACGCCGGCTTTGGTTGTCAAACGGGCTGATTCGCACCAGTCGGTGCGTGCCCTGCTCCACGGACAGCGTGCCGTAGGCAAACGGGGCGTGCACGGCGAACGTCGCGCTCTTGATGCCGGCCTCTTCGGCGTAGGACGTGTCGAACACCTCGACGGGGTACTTATGCTGCTCAGCCCACCGGATGTACATCCGCATCAGCATCTCGGCCCAGTCGGCGGCGTCCACCCCGCCCGCGCCGGAACGAATGGTGACCAGCGCCTCGCGTTCGTCGTACTCGCCCGACAGCAGGGTGCGCACCTCGGTGGCTTCGATGTCCGCGCGCAGCGCCTTCAGCTCGGTGTCCGCCTCGGCCAGCGCGTCGTCGGCGCCTTCCCCCTCCTCGGCGGCCAGCTCGTAGAGCACCGGCAGGTCGTCCAGGCGCCCGCGCAGCTCCTCGACCCGGCGCAGCTCGCCCTGGGCGTGAGACAACTCGCTGGTCACCCGCTGGGCACGAGCTTGGTCGTCCCACAACTGGGGATCGGATGCCTCGTGTTCGAGCTTCTCGATGCGCGTGCGCAGACCGTCCACATCGAGCACCCGCTCCACCGTGGTCAAAGTGGCGTCGAGTGCGGCGATATCGGCTTGACGGTCGGGTTCCACAGCCGACAACGTTACCTGGGGGCCCCCAAGCAGCTCAGCTCGCAGCGAGTGTCCAGGTCACGACCAGCGGTCATGCGTTTAGCATCAACTCACGATCATGTGCGCCCCGCTTTGCGCGCGACAGCCCCCTGCGCGCATTCGGGCACGAATAGAAGGTCGAGAATGCGCCCTTACCACGTTGCAATCGTTGGCTCCGGACCGTCGGGCTTCTTCGCCGCGTCCTCCTTGCTGAAGGCGGCCGACGGGTCCGAGGACATCGATATCGCCGTCGACATGCTGGAGATGTTGCCCACTCCGTGGGGGCTGGTGCGCTCCGGCGTCGCGCCCGATCACCCGAAGATCAAGTCGATCAGCAAGCAATTCGAGAAGACGTCCCAGGACCCGCGCTTCCGCTTCTTCGGCAACGTCTCGGTCGGCGAGCACGTGGAGGCCAGCGAACTCGCCGAGCGCTACGACGCCGTCGTCTATGCGGTCGGGGCGCAATCCGACCGTGCGCTGAACATCCCCGGCGAGAACCTGCAGGGCAGCATCGCCGCCGTCGATTTCGTGGGCTGGTACAACGCGCACCCCAGTTTCGAGGCGGCCACGCCCGATCTCTCGGGGGCACGGGCCGTGGTGGTCGGTAACGGCAACGTCGCGCTCGACGTCGCACGCATTCTGGTCACCGACCCCGACGTGCTGGGGTCGACCGACATCGCCGATCACGCGCTGGAGTCGCTGCGCCCGTGCGGCGTCGACGAGGTGGTGGTCATCGGTCGGCGCGGACCGCTGCAGACCGCGTTCACCACCCTCGAGCTCCGCGAGTTGGGAGACCTCGAAAACGTCGACGTGATCGTCGATCCCGCCCAGCTGGAGGGCATCAGCGACGAGGATGCGGCCGCGGCCGGCAAGACAGCGAAGCAGAACATCAACGCGCTGCGGAATTACGCGAAGCGCGACCCGCGCCCCGGCCACCGCCGCATCGTGCTGCGCTTCATGACCTCCCCGATCGAGATCAAGGGCGACGAGAGGGTCGAGGCAATTGTGCTCGGCCGCAACGAGCTGGTCACCGACGACAGTGGGTGGGTGTCCGCCAATGACACGGGCGAGCGCGAGGAGTTACCGGTTCAGCTGGTGGTGCGCTCGGTCGGTTACCGCGGTCTGCCCACCCCGGGACTGCCGTTCGACGAGAAGACCGCGACGATCCCCAACAGCGGCGGCCGGATCGAAGACAGCCGCAACGAATATGTGGTCGGGTGGATCAAGCGCGGGCCGACCGGCGTGATCGGCACCAATAAGAAGGACTCCCAGGACACAGTGGACACCCTGCTCGCCGATTTGTCCGGCGCTGACGGTCTTGCGGATTTCCCGGACGACCACGCCGACCAGCTATCCGACTGGCTGGCTTCACGCCAGCCCAAGCTGGTCACCTCGGCGCACTGGGATCTCATCGACGCCCACGAGCGAGCGGCGGGCGAACCGCACGGTCGCCCCCGCGTCAAGCTGCCGAGTTTGGCCAAGTTGCTGCGGGTCAGCCACGGCTGATTCTGCCCCGAGAGTACAAAGGGCTCTACTAGTGTCTCGCTGGGCCGACTGGTCACCAACTTCGCCGGTGAGCCCGAGATCTTTCCCGTCAACTTCGTCGGGCAAGACCGCACCGTGCTGTTCCGCACCGCCGAGGGCACCAAAGTGTTCTCGGCCGTGGCGAATCACGCGGTGATCTTCGAGGTCGACGACCACAACCTCATCGAAGGATGGAGCGTGATCGTGCGCGGTCGCGCGCGACTGCTCAAGACCGACGCGGACATTCAACAAGCCGAACGCGCGCAATTGCTGCCGTGGACGGCAACGCTAAACCGCACTATGTGCGCATAACGCCGACCGAAGTCACCGGTCGTCGTTTCCGATTCGGTCCGGAGCCTGACCGCCACGAGCCGGTTGCGTGACGAGGAGCTCGGGTGCGTCGGCACCGGTCAGTCGACGGTGCATGGCCCACGCGATCCGGCCGGCCTGAACCTACGCCCGATCGGCCGCCGGTTCCGCGATACATCTCGTCAACGGTGTTGTGCCACAGGGTGAGCCAGCGCCGGAAGTGACGATCCGACAGGGGGGCACGCCGGTGGATCTCCCGGTGCGCGTCCAACCATCACGGGAGATCAGGAGCGCGCACTTTGGCCCGGCACCGGCAGACGGCCAGGCACCCGTCGCGACTACCAGACACCAAGCACTTCAAACACTTTCGATGGTCAACCTGGTGCCTGTCGCGGCCTGAGGCCTGGTTAACAAAAGATGAACACAGCATGAACACAGGCTGAATTCTAGATGGTCCGCGCCGTGAAATAAGCAAAACCCCGCAAGCATCGGCCGCACCTGCGACTTTTGAAGGGCCCGAAAACCGAAGGTCCTTGCTATGCCCTGCGCTCACTCTCCGCCAACCCGATAAGCGCCACACTGCCCGCCAGCCAGCCGGCCGTGACGCGATCGCGCCGGACTGCCTTCTCACCTGACGCGGGGTGAGCTTTGCCGACAAGCAAAGTGAATCAGGGAGCGGCCCAAACATTTTGACAAACACGCCGGTGCGGCTAGTGCCGGCGCCGGTGGCGTTTGTCCAGAAAAACCACACTTCGAGGGGATGTATCACACATGGAGTGGACTTTTCTTCCACCCGAAATCAATTCGGCCCGGATGTACACCGGCCCCGGATTGGCCTCGCTGCTGGCCGCGGCCGGAAGCTGGGATGCGCTGTCGGCCGAGCTGGCCTCCACTGCCGAATCCTACGAATCGGTGCTCGCGGGTCTGGACCTGCAATGGCGCGGCCCCGCCTCCGAGTCGATGGCGTACTCGGCCGCGCGCTACATGGGCTGGCTGCAAGCGACTGCCGAACAGACGAAGCAGACAGCCATGCAGGCGCGGACGGCCGCGGCGGCCTACGAGCAGGCGTATGCCATGACCGTGCCCCCACCGGTGATCGCCGCCAACCGCACGCTGTTGGCAGCGCTGGTGGCGACGAACATCGTGGGCCAGAACACCGCGGCCATCGCGGACGCCGAGGCGCAGTATGCCGACTTTTGGGCTCAGGACGCCGCTGCCATGGCCGGCTACTCCGTGGCGTCGATGGCGGCGACGACCCAGTTGCCCCGTTTCGCCACCACGAACAAATCCACCAACGAGTCCGGGGTGAACGCCCAGAACGCCGCCGTGGCCACGGCCAACGCCAACTCCGGCGCGACCAAGGCTGCTACGCAGACGTTTTCACAGCTCTCTGTCCAGCAACCGCAGGTGCAAGCGGCACCGAATGCGGGAACGGCCGCGGCTGCAGCTGGAGGTGGTAGGCCCGCCTTCGTTTTCCTGGACGCCATTCAGGGAACGGGCCTCGGCTTCAGCGCTCCCTACAACATGGAGCAGTTCGTGTCCGGAATCATCGGCGCCGAGAACAATTTGGGCATTCTCGCCAAGCCCGGGGCGGCCGCGGCCAATCTTGCTCCCGCGCTGGCGGCGCCCGCGCTGCGGGGCGCAACATCGGGACTCGGCGGTGGCCTGGGCAATGTCACCGCGACTCTCTCGCACGCCGGCAGGATTGGCCCGATGTCGGTGCCCGCGAGTTGGTCCGCACCCACCAGCACCCATATCTCGCCGTTAGAACCCGCCGGCTTCACCACGCTGCCGGGGACCGAAGAGCCGGTGACGTCGGGGTATCCCGGTTACCCCGGCATGCCGGGCGGCGGTGCCGCCCGATCCGCCGGCGCAGGTGCCCCACCCCGCTACGGCACGCGGCTCACCGTGATGCCACGCCCGCCAGCCGCCGGGTGACGTGCCGCCAACCCACCAACTGCCGTCGACCACAGGGCTAACCGTTCGTCGCGAGCAGTTTCGCTACACGCAGCTGATCGGGCTGTAAGACAATGGATTTCGGCTTTCTGCCACCAGAGGTGAACTCTGGCCGCATGTATGCCGGTGCCGGGTCGGGCTCGCTGCTTGCTGCAGCGGGAAGCTGGGACTCGCTCTCGGCCGAGCTGGGCATCACGGCCGCCGTGTACGAATCGGTGCTGTCCGGCCTGACCGGTTTGTACTGGTGGGGGCCCGCAGCCCAAGCGATGGCGGTTAGTGCCGCGCCCCATGCGGCGTGGCTGCACGCGACCGCCGAACGTGCACAACAGACGGCCATACAGGCCCGGGCCGCCGCGGCGGCCTACGAGCTCGCGCATGCCATGACCGTGCCCCCGCCCGCCGTCGCGGCCAACCGCACCCAACTGGCGACGCTGGTGGCAACGAACTTCTTCGGTCAGAACACCGCGGCCATAGCGGCCACCGAAGCGCAGTACGCCGAATACTGGGCTCAGGATGCCTCTGCGATGTACGCCTACTCCGTCAGTTCGGCTGCGGCGGCCCAGTTTTCGCCGTTCGCCGCCCCGCGCCAAGCCACCAGTGCGGATGGGGTAACAGCTCAGCGAGACGCCGTCGCCCAAGCTACCGCCAACGCCTCGAGTTCGAAGTCGGGCTCGCAGGGAGCTTCAGCGGCCAGCGGATCGTCGTCGGAACTCTTCCGAATCCTCGACACCATCCAGGGCGCCCAGACCTCATTCAGATCGATTTTCACTGCCGAGGGAACTGCTTCCGGAATCATTCAGGCCGACAAGAACTTAGGGATTTTGCCGAACCTCGCGGCCGCTCCGGCCGCGCTCCCTAAGGCGCCCTCGCTCAGCGGTGCGACATCGGGCCTGGGCAACGTCAACGCGGTGCTCGCGCGCGCCGGACGGATCGGCTCGATGTCAGTTCCCCCCGGCTGGGCCACCGCAACCGGCAACCCCGTTACGGCCTTGCCGGGCAGCGGCTTGTCCGACCTGGCCGCGACCGAAGCGGTGGCGCGCACCGGGTCCGCGACGCCCGGCATACCCGGAATACCGGGAGGGACGGTCAGGCGGGCCGCGCTGGTGGTCCCCCGCTACGGCGTTCGGATCACGGTGATGACGCGCCCACCGGCAGCCGGTTGACGGACGCTCAGCCCGTCGGCGGCTCCGGCGATTCCGGTGACGTAGGCGGTACCGCGGGAGCGAATCTCCAATTGTCCGGATTCTTCGGCGAATACACCACCGGAAACAGCTGGCCGATGGTCGGCCATTGATTCACGTCCACGGCCATGCGCTGATACACCGCATGCTCGTTGACGGTGGGTCCGTTGATCACGCCGGCGATGGTGACGAACTGCTCGCCGGCGGCGTCGGGTCGGGGACTTATCCCGGTCACCAACAGTGTGCCGCTCAGCAGCTCACCGCGCGGGCCGCGCGGGACGAACCGCTGGACGAGAAATACGCCCAAGATGGCCATCAGCAGAAGCAGCAGTCCGAATTCCCACACGAGGCCATCGTAGGACCGTGATAAGACTGCGTCATGAGCCAGGACGATCTGGCGCTGGCCCTGACGCTGGCCGACCGCGCAGACACGTTGACTTCCGCGCGATTCGGCGCGCTGGACCTGCGCGTCGACACCAAACCCGACCTGACGCCGGTGACCGACGCCGATCGCGCGGTCGAAACCGAGCTGCGTGAGGTGCTCGCGCGCGAACGGCCCGACGACAGCATCGTCGGCGAAGAGTTCGGTGGCGACACCGCCTTCACCGGACGTCAGTGGATCATCGACCCGATCGACGGCACCAAGAACTTTGTCCGCGGGGTGCCGGTGTGGGCCACGCTGATCGCGTTGCTGCAAGACGGTGTCCCCGTCGTCGGCGCCGTGAGCGCCCCGGCCTTGCAGCGCCGCTGGTGGGCCGCGCACGGCCAGGGCGCTTTCGTCGCTGTCAACGGTGCGCCCGCGCGTCGGCTCTCCGTTTCCTCAGTGGCACAACTGAGTTCGGCCAGCCTTTCGTTCTCCAGCCTGTCCGGATGGGCGCAGCTCGGTGCGCGGGACCGATTCATCGCACTGACCGACGCGGTGTGGCGGGTGCGCGCCTTCGGCGACTTTCTGTCCTACTGCCTGCTCGCGGAAGGTGCGGTCGATATCGCCGCCGAACCGGAAGTGTCGGTGTGGGACCTCGCGGCGCTCGACATCCTGGTGCGCGAAGCGGGCGGGGCGCTGACGGCGTTGGACGGCGCCGCGGGACCGCACCACGGCAGCGCCGTGGCCACCAATGGCCTGCTGCAGCAGCAGGTGCTCGGCAGCCTGACGGCCACCCCCGCTGTGAATTAGTTAACAAGTGTTCTCTCCGATCTTACTCCGGAGTAAGATCGGCGATATCCGCATTGCCCAACGACCTGAGGCTGCTGAAATGACCGGTTCCGGTTCTAAACAGACATCCGCCCGCCCCCGCACCAAACGGCGCGACCACAAGTCCGCTGTCGGGCTGCAAACTCACAAACGCACCGGAGTCGACATCGCCATAGCGCTGATCACCCCACTCGTCGGGCAGAACTTCCTGGACAAATACCAGCTGCGTGACCCCCTCAACCGTGCCCTGCGCTATGGCACGAAGACGGTCTTCTCCACCGCCGCCACCTCTTCTCGGGAGTTCAAACGGATCCAGAACCTGCGCGGCGGTCCGACCCGGCTCAAGTCCAGCGGCAAGGATTACTTCGATCTGACGCCTGACGACGAACAGAAGATGATCGTCGAGACTCTCGACGAGTTCGCCGAGGAAGTGCTGCGGCCCGCCGCATACGACGCCGACGAGGCGGCAACCTACCCGCACCAGCTGATCGCCAAGGCCGCCGAGCTGGGCATCACCGCGATCAACATCCCCGAGGATTTCGACGGCATCGCCGCACACCGGTCCAGCGTGACCAATGTGCTGGTCGCCGAGGCGCTGGCCTATGGCGACATGGGTCTGGCGTTGCCGCTGCTGGCCCCGGGAGGCGTGGCCTCCGCGCTGACCCATTGGGGCAGCGCCGACCAGCAGGCCACCTATCTTCCCGAGTTCGCCGGTGAGAACGTGCCCCAAGCGTGCGTGGCCATCGCCGAGCCGCAACCGCTCTTCGACCCCACCCGGCTGAAGACCACGGCGGTACGCACCCCGAGCGGCTACCGCCTGGACGGGGTGAAGTCATTGGTCCCGGCCGCTGCCGACGCCGAGCTCTTCATCGTCGGCGCGCAGCTGGACGGCAAGCCGGCCTTGTTCATCGTTGAGTCCTCGACGAAAGGCCTTACCGTGAAGGCGGATCCGAGCATGGGGATCCGCGCGGCGGCCCTGGGCCACGTCGAACTCTCCGGGGTGACGGTGCCGCCGAACGCGCGGCTCGGTGAGGACGAAGCGACCGACGAGGATTACTCCGAGGCGATCGCGCTGGCCCGGCTGGGCTGGGCCGCGCTCACCGTCGGCACCTCGCACGCGGTGCTCGACTACGTCGTCCCATACGTGAAAGAACGCGAGGCCTTCGGTGAGCCGATCGCCCACCGCCAGGCGGTGGCCTTCATGTGCGCCAACATCGCCATCGAATTGGACGGGCTGCGGTTGATCACCTGGCGCGGCGCTGCGCGTGCCGAGCAAGGCCTGCCCTTCATCCGCGAGGCGGCGCTGGCCAAGCGGCTCGGCGCCGATAAAGGCATGCAGATCGGCCTCGACGGCGTTCAGCTGCTCGGCGGCCACGGCTACACGAAGGAACACCCGGTCGAACGCTGGTACCGCGACCTGCGGGCTATCGGCGTTGCCGAGGGCGTCGTCGTCATCTAAGTCGTTATACAACTCGAGCTGAAAGTTCAATCATGGCAATCAATCTGGAACTTCCCCGCAAGATGCAGGCGGTGACGACGAAGACGCACCAGGGCGCCGCTGAGTTGATGCGCCCGATCGCCCGCAAGTACGACCTCAAGGAACACGCGTACCCGGTCGAGCTCGACACTTTGTTCAGTCTCTTCGAAGGAGCTTCGGAGTCAATCGAATTCGCGGGCGCGAACGCGCTGGGCGGCGAGGACGAAGAACGGGACAAAAACCACAACGGCGCCAACATGGCCGCACTGTTGCAGACGCTGGAAGCCAGTTGGGGTGACCTCGCGATGATGTTGTCGGTCCCCTACCAGGGGCTGGGCAACGCGGCCATCTCCGCCGTCGCCAACGAGGAGCAGCTGCAACGCCTGGGCAAGGTATGGGCGGCGATGGCCATCACCGAACCCGGCTTCGGATCGGACTCGGCGGCGGTGTCGACGACGGCCACCCTCGACGGCGACGAGTATGTGATCAATGGCGAGAAGATCTTCGTGACCGCCGGCTCCCGCGCCACCCACATCGTGGTGTGGGCGACGCTCGACAGGGCAGCGGGCCGCGCGGCGATCAAGTCGTTCGTCGTGCCGCGCGAGCATCCCGGTGTCACGGTGGAACGGCTCGAGCACAAGCTCGGCATCAAGGGTTCCGACACCGCGGTCATCCGGTTCGACAATGCCCGCATTCCGAAGGAAAACCTGCTCGGCAACCCCGAAATCGAGGTGGGCAAGGGCTTTTCCGGAGTGATGGAGACCTTCGACAACACCCGGCCCATCGTCGCGGCCATGGCCGTCGGTGTCGGCCGCGCCGCGTTGGAAGAGATTCGGAAGATCCTCACGGTGGCCGGCGTGGAGATCTCCTACGACAAACCCTCGCACGCCCAGAGCGCCGCGGCGTCGGAGTTCATCCGGATGGAAGCCGACTGGGAGGCCAGCTATCTGTTGTCGCTGCGGGCGGCGTGGCAGGCCGACAACAAGATCCCGAACTCCAAAGAAGCTTCGATGAGTAAGGCCAAGGCCGGCCGGATGGCCACCGACGTCACGCTCAAGACCGTCGAATTGGCAGGCACCGCCGGCTATTCCGAACAGTCGCTGCTGGAGAAATGGGCGCGCGACTCGAAGATCCTGGACATCTTCGAGGGCACGCAACAGATTCAGCAGCTGGTGGTCGCGCGCCGCCTGCTGGGCCTGTCCTCCTCCGAGCTCAGGTAGCGATCGTGTTGCCGTGCGCCGAGCGTGCAATCACGGCGAAATATCGGATGGTTCCCGCCCTGAGTGCACGTTCGGCGAAACCTAAGCGGCTATCGCGGTCAGGCGCTCGCGGGCGTCGTCGTCCAGTTCGATGGACGCGACGGCCAGGTTCTCCTCCAGGTGGCTCAGCGACGAGGTACCGGGGATAAGCAGCACGTTCGGCGCCGCGCTCAGCGTCCACGCCAACGCGACCTGAGCCGGTGTGCGGCCCAGTCGTTGTGCGGTCTCCTGAACCACCCGGTGGCTGAGCACCGGGTTGGGCTGCAT
>NZ_DASUHS010000045.1:0-39782 GCF_036273375.1 Mycobacterium sp.
AACTTCTTGGGCATCTACGCCGGGTCCGCCAGCGCGCCGGCGGTGCGCACCGCGATCGAAGAGGCACCCGTGCTGGTCACTGCCGGGGTGGTGTTCACCGACATGGTCAGCGGCTTCTTCAGCCAGCTGATCGACCCGGCCCGGACCATCGACGTCGGGCAGTACCAAAGCACCGTGGCCGGCCACGTGTTCGCGCCGCTGGAGATGGGCGCCGCGCTTGACGCGCTGGCTCAGATCCTGGTGCGGCGCGGGATAAATTCGCCACCGGTGGCGTCACCACCCGCCGAACCTGCGCCGCCAACGCCGGCGCGCGATCAACCGCTTACCCAACAGATGCTGTGGGATCGGTTGTGCGCAGCGCTCACACCGGGAAACGTGGTCCTCGCCGATCAGGGAACATCGTTCTACGGCATGGCGGACCACCGGTTGCCGCACGGAGTCACATTCATCGGCCAACCACTTTGGGGCTCAATCGGTTACACGTTGCCCGCCGCGCTCGGGGCGGCGGTGGCGCATCCGGACCGCAGGACGGTGTTGCTCATTGGGGACGGCGCCGCGCAGTTGACCGTCCAAGAGCTCGGCACCTTTTCGCGTGAGGGGCTGTCCCCGGTCATCGTGGTGGTCAACAACGATGGCTACACCGTCGAACGGGCGATCCATGGCGAGACCGCGCCGTACAACGACATCGTCAATTGGAAGTGGACGGACGTCCCCCGCGCGCTGGGGGTCACCGACCACCTGGCGTTCCAGGTCCAGACTTACGGCGAACTCGACGACGCCCTGACCGCCGCCGCCGAGCACCGGGACCGCATGGTGTTCGTCGAGGTGATGTTGCCGCGGCTCGAAATCCCTAACCTGCTGGTCGAACTCGTCCAACCGACGTCACCGGATGGCAGTCCGCGCCGCTGACGCAAGGTCTAACGCGAATTCGGGGTTCGATCCGGACTGGAAGAGCGCAGAAGGGCCTGAACCGTGCGCCGGCAGCGTCCGCAATCGGCGCCCGCTCCGCACGCCTGGGCGACTTCCTTCGTGGTCGACGCCCCGCACGAAACGGCCTCGGTCACGGTTTGAGTGGTGACTCCGTTACACAGGCACACAAACACCGGCGAATCCTCAGTCCGCCTCGATGCGCATCATGTCGAAGAATCGGCCGACGAACAAAGGTGGGTAGGCACCGATGCCGGCCCCCGACATCCATTGCGCCGCGGCATCGGGGTGGTCGATCCAGTGCCGCGCGCTTTCTTCGTCGGGGAACTCCTGCAAGATCAGCACTTCGTGATCGTCGTCGAAAGCCTGGAATACCCACGTCTTTCGGATGCCGGCCGTGGTGAATCTGTCGATCGCCGTGCTGACTTCGGAGGTCAGTAGGGATACGTCGTTGACGGACGCGATGGCGGCGACCACGACGCCCGGTGCCGCCGGGGTTTTCGGTGGCTGCGCGATGAACCTGTCGACGATCTCGCCGGCGAAGACCGCGGGGATGTCGTCGACGCCGGCCTCGTCGAACCAATCGAAGAAGACCCGGGATCGCAGCAGCTCCACGATCGGCTCGCGGCTGTGAAGGCCGATCATCACCAGTACCCGGCCGTGGTCGCGGGTTGAGGTGTAGACCAGCACGTGGTGCGCGCCGATATCGGCCAAGGCGGCCTTATTGCGCTCCAGCAGCGGCCATACCCGGGTGGGATCGGGGACGCGATAGTCCGACGCGATCACCATCGAATGAATATCGCCGTTGTTCATCGGAGTTGGTCCTTCATCACTTTCCCCGTCGCGTTGAGTGGGAGTGAATTGAGGAACTCTACCGTGCGCGGCACCTTGAATCCGGCCATACGGTCACGACACCAGCCGATCAATGCATCGGCACTGACATCGCCGTTGCGGACCACAAACGCTTTTCCGACTTGACCCATCCGTTCGTCGGGAACACCGATGACCGCGGCCTGTGCCACGCCCGGGTGGTTGAGCAGGAAGCCCTCGATCTCGGCCGGGTAGGCGTTGAAGCCGCCAACGATGAACATGTCCTTTTTGCGACCGACGATGCGCAGCCGCCCGGTCTCCGTGAAGTCCCCGAGGTCTCCGGTGTGCAGCCAGCCATCGCCGTCGATCGCTTGGGCGGTGGCCTCCGGTTCGTCGAGATACCCCTGCATGACTCCGTAGCCGCGGACCAGCACCTCGCCGTCATCGGCGATGCGCACCTCGACCCCCTCACATGGCACGCCCGCGGTGGTGGCGACATCCTCGAAGGAATCGCCGGGCAGAGAAAGGGTTACGTTGCCGGCCTCGGTGAGCCCATAACCCGTCATCAGCGTCTGGAACGGCAGTTCGTCGTGGATGCGACGAACCAGCTCCACGGGGATGTCGGCGGCGCCGGTCACTCCCGCACGCAATGACGACAGCCTGGACTTGTCCTCTACCGTCAGCAACGAGTGGTACAGCGTCGGCGGTCCGGGAAGCATCGTGATGTGTTCGCGTTCAATGAGATCCACCACCGTGTCGACGTCGAACACCGCGACGGGCAGCATCGCGGCACCGCGCAGGAACGACGTGACCAAACCCGCCTTCAACCCGAACGTGTGGAAGTACGGGTTGATCTGCAAATAGCGGTCGCCCTCGCGCAGATCCGCGAGCGTCGCCCACTCCTCGTACATGCGCAGCGTTTGACCATGATTGAGCATCGCCCCCTTGGGGCGCCCGGTCGTGCCCGAGGTGAAGATGATGTCCGAGGTGTCGGTACCGCTCACCGGCTGCTCGAATGGCGAACCACTGGACAGGAAATCGGACTTCAGGTCGATGACCGGCACCCCGGCGGGCGCGGTGTAATCCTGGTCCAGGAAACCCTTTTGGACCAGGACGGCCTTCACCTTGCTGCGGACGATGATGTCGCCGGCTTCCTCGGCCTTGAACCGCGTGTTGACCGGGACGAGCACGCCGCCTGCGGTGAGCAACCCGAACGCCGCGATGATCCACTCGGCCGAATTGGGTGCCCAGATCGCGACTCGGTCACCCTTTTCGATGCCGACGTCGGCGAAGGCACCCGCGGCGCAACGGATCCGCTCGACCACCTGAGAGAATGTCAACCGCAGCGGACCGTCGACGACTGCTTCCGCGTCGCCGAAGCGGTCCGCCGCGCTCAAGACCATCTCGGGGATGGTCTGCCAGATCTGATTGGCCGGCTCCTCCTCATCGCGCTTCGCGCTCTGCATCGTCACCGCCCCGAAGGCGCTCGGGTCACACCGTGACGAGCCGACCGAGGTTGCCGCCCATGATCTTTGCCTGGTCGTCAACGGACAGGTGCGACAGCGCGTTGACGTAGAAGGTCGGTTCCGCCAGCCCCTCCGGGTGTGGCCAGTCCGAGCCGTACAGCACCTGATCCACGCCGACGAGGTTGACCAAATCGTCGATGCCGTCCTCGAAGAACGGGCTGACGTGGATCCGGTTCTTGACCATCTCGACGGGGTCACTCGGGAAAACTTCCGGGGCCTTCCGGAAGACCTCGGCCAGGCCGTCCAGCAATGGGGTCATCCACTTCGAACCGGCCTCGACGATCGCGACCTTCAGCTTCGGGTGGCGGTAGAGCGCGCCGTGAACCACCCACGACCCCACCGCGTCCTGGATCGGCCGCCACTCGTTGAGGATGCCCATCGCATTGGTTTGGAACGGCAGCATCTCTTGTTCGGCGCCGTCCCATTCGGACGTGTAGCGGGAATAGCCGCTGTCGCTGGAGTGCATGCCGACCAGCAGGTCGTGCTCGACGACCCGCTCCCAGAACGGGTCGAACTCGGGCACCGCGAACGACCGCGGGCCACGGAAGCCCGGGACCGGCGCCGGGCGGACCAGAATGCAACGCGCACCGCGCTTGACGGCCCACTCCAGTTCCTCGATCGCCTTCTCGACGATCGGCAGGGTGATGACCGGGGTGGTGAAGATGCGGTTCTGGTAGTTGAAGCCCCAGACCTCGTCGAGCCACTCGTTCAGCGCGTGGATCAGGACGTGGACGGCGACAGGGTCGTCGCGCAGCCGTTCCTCGAGCAGGCTGGCCAGCGTCGGGAACATCAGGGTGCGGTCCAGACCCAGCTCGTTCATCTTCTCCAGGCGCGGGCCGGGCTCGAAGAACGCCGGGATCGCACGCATCGGCTCACCGAACAGCTCGCGCTTGCTCTTGCCGTCCGGGTTGCCGTACTTGAAGTACTCCTCCCAGGCGCCCGGCCGGGCGACGACCTCGAAGGTCGGGTTGGGGATGTAGTTGCTGATCTGGCCGCGGATCGCGATCTTCGTCCGCCCGTTGATCTGGACGTACTGGACGAAGTCCTTGTACTCCTTGGGCAGGAACTTGGTCAGCGCCTCCGGCGGCTCGTACAGGTGGTTGTCCGCGTCAAAGATCGGAAACGGGACGTCCTCCCGATGCGACAACTGGCCCATGAAATCCTCCTTCGCAATTTACGAGAATACTATTCTCTACAGACGCCTAACCGCAACGTGGCCCCACCGACCCCGGTTCGACGTGGTCAGCACGCCACGGAGATCTTGTACGTGGCGTTAGCCGGTTCACCGGGTTTGGCGATCAGGTAGCCGTTGGCGGTGCCGCTAACGGTCAATTTGTCACCGCTCATGCTCATGCCGGCGGTCCCGTCGCCGCCCGGGGAGTACATCCCGCTGAAGCCACCCAAGTTCTGGATGTGTACGGACTCGACCGTCGCGGGTTGCGCGCTCTCGTCGATGACGAGTTTGGCTCCGGCGAAATCGCTGCCGATGTCGATCGTCCGGGTCCACTCCCTCTGACCGCACTTGACGACGTGAAAACTCCGGTCGTTGCCGTTGACGGTCACTGATGCCGTGCTGGCGATCTGGGTCGGTGGCCGCGACGTGCACGCCCCCACCAAGGCAACGGTTAAGACCGCGGCGGCGGCCACGATTCGGTTCCGCATCCAGTCACCTCTATCTCGCTTGCGCAAGTTCTTGGGCCTGCAGTGATGATGTTATTCTCGCGAAAAGAGAATGCCAATATCGGATTCTTGTCGAGGAGCGATAACACATGGTGGACCTAGAGATCGACGCCGGGTTGGCGGTGGTCACCATCGACCGTCCGCACGCGCGCAACGCCATCGGTCTGGACACCATGGACCAACTGGAGAAGGCGCTCGACGCGGCGGAAGGCGCTGAAGCGCTGGTGATCAAGGGCGCCGGGGACAAAGCTTTCGTCTCCGGCGGCGACCTCAAGGAGTTGAGCATGCTGCGGACCGAGGAGGACGCCGCGGCCATGGCCCGGCGGATGCGGTCCATCTGCGATCAGCTGGCGGACTTCCCCGCCCCGGTCATCGCCGCACTCAACGGCCACGCGTTCGGCGGCGGCGCCGAAGTCGCTGTGGCCGCCGACATCCGAGTGGCCGCCGACGACATCAAGATCGCCTTCAACCAAGTGCAGCTGGAGATCATGCCTGCCTGGGGCGGAGCCGAGCGGCTGGCCGCGCTGGTCGGAAAGAGCAAGGCGCTGCTGTTGGCCGGCTCGGGAACGACCCTCACCGCGGTGGACGCCGAACGCATCGGCTTGGTGGACCAGGTCTTGCCCCGCGACGTCTTCGACTTGCCTGACCAGGGATGGCGAGCCATCGCGAGGTCTCTGACCCGCCGCCCGGCGACCGAGATAAAGCGCGTAATCCGCGGAGTTTCTCCTGAGGAGGCGATAGCATCCTTCGCACGGCTATGGGTTGCCGACCCGCACTGGCAGGCCGCAGAACGGGTTATGAACCGAAACATCAAAGCGCGCCCGGCCGCCGGAGGAGCATCATGACCACAACGAGGACAGCGATGGGCGTCGGCTCCATCGTGTCGTTGGCCGCTCTATTGGCAGCAGCGGGTCTGCTGGTGGGAAGCGGGCGGGCACATGCCGATGACCCGGTCATGCATCACGTCAGGTACACGGTCACCGCGCAGAATCCGATCTATACCTCCATCTACTACCTGGACCACGAGCCGGCGATCTTTTCCGACTACAGCCACAACCCTTACTCATTCACACCGCACGTCGACATCGATATCGCGCCGGGCAAACCGTGGAGCTATGAGCTGGACTTGTCCAAACCCGATGTATACGCGATGGTCGTGGCGAGCACGGGCACCGAACCCGGGGCGCCGAACCTTCATTGCGACCTGGCGGTAGACGGAGCCGTCGTCGTATCCAAGGATGGCCCCAAAGGCGTGCTTTGCTCGCTGCGGAACTGGTGAACCAGCCAGGCCTGCGGTACGCCCTCCATCGGCTGCGGTTCGCCTTCCAGGCGGCGCAAGTAGTTCTCCACCAATTCCAACGTCTCGGCATGTCCGGCGGACATCCCGATCGCCTGCTCGAGTACCAGAAAGCGCGACAAGCTGCTCATCAACACGGTCCACACCACCGGAGGGATGTCGATGTCTTGGCCTTCGTCTTGAATTTTTGAGCCGTAGCGCTCCAGCGCGGTTGCCACCGCTTGGCGCTGTTCTTCGCGAAAACGCTCCGCGTAATAAGCGATTTCGGCCCGCATCTCCTTGCGGTGATTGGCCAGTGCCATGAACTCCATGGAGATCCGCGTGAAGGCGGGATCGGTGCCGAATCGCCACAGCGCCCACAGCGGCTGGGGCAACTTCAGCATTTGCGCGTGCACTTCGAGCGCTTCTTCCGCCCGGCGACGGAACACTTCCAAGAACAGCTCTTCCATGGTGCGGAAGTAGTAGTGCACCAGCTGAGGCTTGAGCCCGGCCTTGTTCGCGAGGCGGCGCGACGTGACCGCGGCGTAGCCCTCCTCGAGCATTAACTGCTCGGCGGCATCAAGCAACAAGACGCGGTTTTTCGCGTCAGGCGCCCCGATTCTGCGGGCCGATGTCATGTTCCTGCTCCGTACTGTGTGCCGTCCCGTGTGCGGACCACACGGATCGTATCGTGGCGTGGCGTTGCGACCTTGACCCTGACATTACCGCCATGCTAAGCAGGTGCTCAGCACATTTTCGATCTCGAAATCACCGCGGCGGTACCGCTTGCCGCCGAATACCACCGGTAAACCCAGCCCAGGGAGACGCAATCCGATGAGCACCTACGACTCGATCGACTTCTTCACCGATCCGTCATTGGTCCCAGATCCGCACCCTTACTTCGATTACCTGCGCAGTCAGAACCCGGTGTTGCGCCTGCCGCACTACGGGGTCGTCGCGGTCACCGGCTACGACGAAGCCTGCGAGATCTACAAGGACCCGGACACGTTCTCCAACATCGTCGCCCTCGGCGGTCCCTTCCCGCCGCTACCGTTCACGCCCGAAGGCGACGACATCAGCCCGCAGATCGATGCGCACCGCAGCTCCTTCCCGATGAACGAGCACATGGTCACGATGGATCCGCCGGACCACACCAAGGCCCGGTCAGTGCTCGCCAAGTTGCTGACCCCGAGCCGGCTGAAGCAGAACGAGGAGTTCATGTGGCGCCTCGCCGACCGTCAGCTCGACGAGTTTCTCGGCATCGGTGAGTGCGAGTTCATCGCCGAATATTCCAAGCCGTTCGCCACCTTGGTGATTGCCGACCTGCTGGGCGTGCCGGAAGAGGACCATAAGGAGTTCCGTAGCGTCTTGGGTGCTGACCGTCCCGGCGCGCGTGTCGGGGCACTTGATCACGAGTCGGTCGGCATCAACCCGCTGGAGTGGCTCGACGACAAGTTCTGTCATTACATCGAGGACCGGCGGCGCAAGCCGCGTAGCGACGTGCTGACCTTCCTGGCGGAAGCGAAGTATCCGGACGGATCGACGCCCCCGGTGATCGAGGTGGTCCGCTCGGCGACGTTCCTCTTCGCCGCCGGCCAGGAGACCACGGCCAAGCTGCTCAGCGCCGCCCTGCAGGTACTCGGCGACCGGCCCGACATCCAGCAACAGTTGCGTGAGGACCGCAGCCTGGTGCCCGGGTTCATCGAGGAGTCGCTGCGGATGGACAGCCCAGTGAAGAGTGATTGTCGGCTGGCCCGCAGGCCGACCCGCATCGGCGGTGTCGACATACCCGCGGGCACCGTGGTGATGATCCTGCCGGGCGCCGCCAACCGCGACCCGCGCCGGTTCGAGAACCCGCACGAGTTCGACTTGCGCCGCAGGAACGTTCGCGAACACATGGCCTTCGCCCGTGGCGTGCACTCGTGCCCCGGCGGTCCACTCGCCCGCGTCGAGGGGCGTGTCTCGATCGAGCGGATCCTGGACCGGATGCCGCACATCGAAATCAACGAAGCCCATCACGGGCCGGCCGCCGAACGTCGTTACACCTACGAGCCGACGTACATCCTGCGGGGTCTGAGCGAACTGCACCTGACATTCACCACCGCGGACGCGGTCGCCCCGGTGGCCTAGGAACTCGTCACTCGCGAGCGCTACCGGACCTGCATTCCGACGAAGTAGCTGCCGAGCAAGACGGCGGCGATCAGCACCACCCACGCGTCGGTGAGTCGGCACAGCACGACCGGAGCGTCTCGCACCTCCATGAACTCGCGAAAAATGATGCGTACCTTGATAAGTGCGACGACGATGACGCTCGATGTGACCACAGCGCTGGACTTCAGCAATCCGCCGGCGGAGTGATCTATCCACAGGTAAGCCAGCGTCAGCGCGGCCAAGATCAGCCAGACAAACAGCAACCTCTTGTTGAATTTCACTCGCTCACCTCACCACGTAAAGCAACGCGAAGATGAGCACCCACAGGAAGTCGACTGTGTGCCAATACGTTGCACCGGTTTCGACAAGTTCCTGGGAGCGCCGCGCCGGACTTCGGAGTTGGTAGACGATGATGCCCAGGACGACGAAGCCGATCAGCAGGTGAACGAAGTGGATCCCGGTGAGAAAGAAGTAGTACATGAAGAAGTCGTTGCTGTCCACGCCGTTTCCCGCGTGTGCCAACCGGACCCACTCAAACACCTTGAAAAACAGGAACACTACGGCGAACGCTGCCGTGATGAAGACATCCCTGAGAGCCTCCCGGTAAGCGCCGGCGCGTGCCGACTGAACACACCGCGCCACCGACCATGAGCTGAGCAATAACACCAAAGTATTGACGACTCCGACGCGCAGATCGAGATGCGCCTGCGAGTGCAGGAAAAGCTCGGGATTGCGGCCCCGGGAGAACAGATAGAAGCCGAAATACGCTGTGAAAACCAGGGTCTCGAACAACACAAAGGCCCACATGTCGGGTTGGCCCGGCACGGCCCTGGCGCGTCCGCGCTTTTCGGCCAGCTCCGTCATTGCGCAACCGCCTTCTGCGGCAGGTCCGGCAACGGTCCGGTACCGAAGTCTTCACGTCGGATCATCTGAAACAGCATGACGATGAAAGTGACTTGGTAAATGCCGAACACGACCATGTCCAGCCACCAAGCGATCTCGCCATCCCACGCGAACACGCCACGGCGAAAGATCCAGCAGGGCGCGACGACGACCTCGGTCAGCGCATTACACAGGTTGAGATAGCCGAACCACTTGGGGAATACGCGATTCTCGTCGAGCAGGATCGCCACCATCCAGATCAGCGAGCCGATCAGGAACACGCCCATGGTTCCGTCGAAAGACAAGAAGGCGAAGTCATAGAGCCACCCGATCACGTGGGGGTCGCGGTCGGGTCGCAGCGTGCCGACGATCAGCGCGATGTTGAGCAGGAGCATGCCGGGAACTGCGCTGAGCGAGTAGATGAGCAGATACGAGTACGCGAACGCGCGGCTGACCGACATGCGCCGCATCGAATATGCGATGAGGGCGTTGTTGACCGCGATCATGCCGCTGATGGCGAAGATGACCCCGAAGCCGACGGGTATGCCGAGGTGACGTTCGGAGAACCAGTGGGCTTGCGTCGCGAGGTCCCAGGTGGGCTTTGGCGGGGGCTGAACCTGCGCCACGATGAAGAACATCGGGAAGAAGAGGCCGTAGAACACCATGAGGATCCCCCACGCCAGCCACAGTTCTCGCTTGGGGTCGCGCCTCAGGTGCCAGCCGATTCGATGATGCAGCGGACCCGTCGGTGGCGTGGCCGGCGACGTCGCCGGTGTGATCACCGCGCTCATGCGGTGACCAATTCTTCTGGGAGCCCACGGTTCTCGGCACGCTCGCGATAAACGGCTTGCCCCAATACAATGCCCATCACGACGATCCAGACAGCAATGGCGACATTTTTCACCCAGAACGACAGCAAGCCATCCCAGGCCAGCGGGCCGGTCAACGAGACGCCGACGAACGACGCCGGCACCAGCGCGGCCCCGACGAGAAGATTGAAGTATGCCACCCAACGGTTGAACACCGGGCGGGACGGATCATCGAAATAGATTGCCAGGGCCAAGATTACGCACTGACCGATGAAAAACGGGACCAGGATGGTGAAGGTGATCCAGGCGAGATCGTTCAGCAGCTGAGTCAGCTCGGGACTGCGCTCGGGCCGGAAAGCGGCCAGCAGCCAGCAGACGTTGGCCACGAGAAACAGCGTCGGACCGCCGGCCGCGCACCCGAGCATGGCGTAGGAAAAGATCGGCGTCCGGTGCGCCATGCGGCGGATCTGCAGCACGATCAGGGCCAGGATCGGCACGAGGCACACCCCAAACCAGTTGAACAGGATCATGCTGGAGCGGATCTGCGGAATATGCCCCGGATCGCGATAGAAGGCGGCCACCTGCTCGGCCGGCATGGTGGGTGACATCGGCGGGTTGAATCCCGGAAACAGGAAGAAAGCGGCGATCCACAGGATCAGCGCGACTGGCAACGTCCAGAGCAGGATCAGCTCGCCGTCGGTCCGCCGGGACGCGGTCCGCGCGGACTGGCGACCGCCTGCTTCGTTTCCGCCGACGTCGGACATCAGAACTCCTTCCCCGCACGAAAATCACCACCGAAACCCGGCTAGTGAGCGAAGCTAGCCGATCGGCTAGCCACGGTCAAGAGCGTCGTCTAGTCTCGGTGCGTGGGAACAGCACCTCAGCCGGACACGAGTGGGCGATTCTGGCTGATCGAGCACAGCGCGGCCCGGACACGGGTGCTCGATGCCGCCTTGGATCTGTTCGCCACACACGGTGTCAGCGGTACATCGCTGCAGATGATCGCCGATGCCGTCGGTATTACGAAAGCCGCCGTCTACCATCAATTTCGGACCAAGGAGCAGATCGTCATCGCCGTGACCGAGCGCGAACTCGGCCGGCTCGAGCCAGCCCTCGCAGCGGCCGAAGCCTACGACGACGGGCCCCAAGCGCGAGATGCCTTGTTGGTGGGCGTGATTGAGATGGCGGTTCGCGACCGCCGGTTGGTGCGCACGCTGCAATTCGATCCCGTCGTGGTCCGATTGCTGGCCGAGCACAAGCCGTTTCAACTTTTCATGGATCGTCTGTACCAGGTGCTGCTGAGCGATGCGGGTCTGGACGGACGGATCGAGGCCGCCATGTTCTCCGGCGCGCTCAGCACCGCTGTCATGCATCCGCTGGTTGCCGACATCGACGACGAGACATTGCTCGATCGGGTTACCGATTTGAGCCGGCGCCTGCTCGGTCTGCCTCGCGACAACCCCGAGTGACTGGGCTATGTGTCGGCGCGGACCCAGCTCGATATGCCGTCGTGAGCGATACAGATCAAGAACAGACCATCAGGCGCCTGCGCGACGTAGTTCAGGTAGTTCTGGCAGTCGGCGTTCTCGTCCTTGACTCCCGCCATCGGAGGTGAGCGGAACCATCGAGGCTGGTATCGCCTCGGCGAGCCGCAAAACATCAGCCGCCCGGGCTCCGAGGCGAAGGAAACGTATCCGTCGGCGACGCCGAACGCGTAGTAGCTGGTGTTGTCACATGGCGCACCCAAAACCTGGTGCGGCATGATGCCGGGGGTGCAGGCGGGGTAGTCGCAGACACTCGGCCCGGCCGAGGCTTGCGGCGCCGCCAGCACACCCGCGCCGAGCAATGCGGCAGCCAGGGCCACGATCGATCGCACCCGATTACTCTGCCACACCTGGAAAGAAAATTCTCCTGGTTGGAGAAGATCAGTCGGACCGCACAGCCGTCAGCATCAGGCTGTCCCTAACCACTTCGCCTCGTCATCCGGCATGCGAGCATTTGCGCATGTGAGGGCCACGAGTGCAGCCGCCCGACGACCATGTTGAGCCCAGGCCGGAGTGATAAGCTCGTTCTCCGTGCACGATCCGGAGAAGCCTGATGCTGACCAATGTGATGGCTCGGCGGAAGCGACTGATCCCGCCCAACCGAGGGTCGACCCCGACGCCGTAGAGCCCGTTTCGGAAGCGGATCCAGAAGACGAAGTTGCCGAGGCCGAAGCGCGCGCCGAGGCGGCTCTGGCACGCCTGTTACGGCTGCGCGGGGCAACCGAAACCGACGCCCACGCCCACGCCCACGCCCAAGATAACAAGCAGCGCCCCGCGAAGTGGACCTGGAAACGGCTACGATTGCGGCGTCGTGGGCGACCGCGGTGGCTCCGGCGCCCGGGGCGGAAAACAATAGCTGTTGGCGTCGGCATCGTGCTCGCCTCCACTTCTCTCGGAGCGAGCGGCTACATGTTCTGGCAGCACCACACCGCGATGCATAATCGCCAGCTCGCCGCGGAGTTCAGTGCAGCCGCCCGGCAAGGGATCACGGCACTGATGTCGATTGACCCCGATCATGCCAAGGAGGATGTCCAGCGCACGATCGATGCCTCCACGGGCGACCAGAAGACCCAGCTATCGGTGCTGTCGACCCTGATAGTCAATAAGGCCGAGGAGACGAAGGTCGGCACCAAGGTCACCGTCGAAGCCGTCGCCGTCGAGTCGTTGAGCGACAATTCGGGAGTCGTGCTTGTGGCGGCGAAAACTGATCCCATTGGGCCGGATAACGCCAAACCGCCACCCGCCTTGTTTCGGCTCAGCGTCAATATGGACCGCGACGGCGGTCAGCTCAAGATGTCGAAAGTTGATTTCTTGCGATGACTGTCGAACATGGCTCGTCGCTGGACGGCACCGAGAAGGCTGTCGACGGCGCCCAGACTTCACCCGCCGACGAGGACGAAAGGCCAGCCGCCACCGAGGAACCGGGACGCCTGCACCGGCTGGCAGCGAGTCGGCGCCGGGCAGGCCAATGTTTGGCAAGGTGGCGTTCGATTGTCGCGACAATGTTGGTTATTGCCGCGGTGGCAGTCGCTGCCGGCGTGTACTTCGTCCTGTACCGGCCCGATCGGCAGGTCGGCGACGCGGCGGCGCACCGGGCAATCCAGGCGGCGTCGGACGGTGCTGTGGCGGTGTTGTCGTATTCCTACGACCATTTAAACCGCGACCTCAACAACGCGAAATCACATCTCACCGGCGACTTTCTGGCCTATTACAGCAAATTCACCGAGGACGTCGTCGCGCCGGTGGCGGAGAAGGGACGACTGACGGCAACCGCCAAGGTGATTCGGGCCGCAGTCTCGGAATTGCACCCCGATTCGGCCGTCGTGCTGGTTTTCGTCGACCAGACCACGGCGAGCGTGCAAAAGAAAGATCCCGAGAAGACGCAGAGCAGCGTCCTGGTCACGCTGAAAAAAGTCAACGGTTCGTGGCTGATCGCGAAATTCGACCCTTCCGGATGAGCGCGGCAGATGTTGTCCTAACCGTTAACTGGCGGGCCGAAGCGGTGTAACGTCATGGCTCGAGAACGCCGCAACCGACGGCGAAAAGGTGCCATAGGCACTCTCGGATTACGGGCTTCGAGGAGCACCTGATGCGTTCAGTCAAAACACTCACCACCACAACGCTGTTGGCTGCCACTGCATTCGGCGGTTTGAGCACTGCATCGCCAGCCCAGGCAATAACCAAGGAAGACGTGGCCATCAATGGGACATTCCGCGCCACGTCCATTGGCGATTACGCCCAGAGAAATGATCAGTACTTCGGCGAGCCGACGGTCTACCAAGTATGGTCCATCAGTTCGACGTGCGCCTCGACCCAGGACTGCCACGGCACGGTGACGAGCGACCAGGGATGGAGCGCGGCCCTATATATGAAAGATGGGGAGATGTGGAAGGTGAGACGCGAAGTGCCGAATTGGGAGCGGTGCGAGGACGGTACCGCGTTCCCCGGGCAGCAGCAATTCTTTTTCTACCCGGTGAACGACAATGGTGGATTTCAAATCGGTTCGCGGGTCCTCTCGGGCAAGGACAAGACAGTCGGTCCAAGCGGTGCCTGCGGCCAAAACCAGTGGCTTGATATCACGATGCCGTTGCGCCTGGACCAGCTCTCCTGACCGGGCGGTCGTAACTTCGTTGCCCAGCCCCTCGGGCCGTTTCATGTCGGGGCGAATCAGGTGGGAAGCATGTCCTTCCACGTCCTGGGCGCCTTCGGAGCAACGAGATCCGACTGCTGGTACAACTTCCCGTCCGGACCGACATAACGACCGGTGCGCGGATCGTACTTCGCCACCACGACCGACGGCGCGGGCTTAGATGCGTTGGCTCCGAACGAGCTTGGCGCAGCCTGGGGTCCTCCACCGCCAGCCGTGTCGGCTGGTGCGGGGTCGGCCGGTGCGGGATCGGGAGGAGTGGGCGGGACTAGAGGCGGGGCCGGCGCGGCGGGCGGCGGGGGAAGTTCTCCCGCCGTAGGGACGTCAAGTGGCGCGATGGGCGGAAGGTCCGCCGACATTCTCGACATCGGCGCCAGCGCTGGTCCCGACGATGGGACGGGGGGTACAGCGGCCCCAGCCGTGCCCGGCGGTGGATTTTCTCCCCGCGGCCCAGCAGGGGATCCGCGCGGCACCGCCCCCGGCGGCAGCGGCGTTCCCTGCACCGGGCCGAAAATCCTGTCATTGGTGGTGATTCGGTCGTCGGGCGGGACACCCTGGGCCAACAGATTTGGATCCAGCGGATAGGGACCGAGGGTGTGCTGGCGCATCGCCAGCGGCATGTACGGCTTGTCGCTGTTGCAGATTTCGACGGTCGGCGCGCGCTTACCCGGGTGACCCATGCAGGGATAGTTGCGGGCACCGCGAACCCCGATCGGTGAATCCTGCGGGAGTTTGCAATACAACCCGTCCGGTGTGTCGATGTCCGTGAGGTCATCCGGGGATCGCCAGGTGTTGGGCGGCATGAAGCCGACCGTGCAAATAGGCGGATCGTCGACCGTGGCCGCGAAGTCGCCGTAAGCCCGACCGTCGGGATGGTTCTCACCCGCAGCGGCCTGCTCCACAGCAACCCCCGACGGTAGCAACACCAGCAGCTGCTCGAGCGAAGGGTGGTAGGTGACGCCGATCTGCCCGATGGTGGTCAGGTTGGCAAGCAACACCGGCAGCGTCGGTTTGATTTGCTCGAGAAGCCGTGACGCTTCGTTCGCGGCGTCAGGACCTTTCTCCAAGATGGTGCGGAAGTGGGAATCGTTGTCCACCAGCGTATCCGAGATGCCGGCGAAGCTGTGTGCCCACTTCCTGATCGAATCGGTGGTGCTCGCCTGGGTATCCAGCAGCGGCCCGGTGTCTTCGGTGAGGGCTCGGGTGCGATCGACGACGCCGTTGGCGTCGCGGGACAAAGTCTTCGAGGAATCGATCAGTGACCCCAAGTCGTAACCGGAACCATTGAAGCCCTGGAAGGCCTCGTCGAGCAATTGGCTAAGTTTGGTCTTCGGGATGCTTTGGACCAAGGCATTCAACTGCTCGAGCATTGGGGCAACCGGCTGCGGAATTGTGGCGTCGCGCACGGAGATGACCGAGCCGTCGTGCAGGTAGGGCGGCGAATTGGTTTTGGGGCGCAGATCCACGTACTGCTCACCCACCGCGGAGACACTGAGCACCTCCGCTTTCAGGTCCGCGGGCACCTTGGGTGAAGTGCTCAGCGACAGCGTCGCTTTCGCGCCGGTCGGCGTCAATCCCACCGAGGTGACCTTGCCGAGCTGCACCCCACGGTATGTCACGTTGGAAAAGCGGTACAGGCCGCCGGTGGCCGGCAGCTCCAGCGTCACCGTCATCCGACCGATGCCCAGCAGGGTCGGCGCTTGGATGTAGAAAAGGACCATCGCAATCACGCCAATGGTTCCGGCGATCGCGAAAACCGCCAGCTGGATACGAACGAAGCGCGTCAGCATCTATCCACCCGCTCCCGTCGGCGGCGCCTCTGCGGGCGGCGCCGTTTGGCCAAGACCCGCGTCGGGCAGCGGGGCCGCACCCGGCGGCGGACCCGGCAGCTGGGCCGCGTTCGGCGGAGGCCCGGGCAGCGGAGCCGCGGCGGGCGAAGGTCCGGGCAGCGGTCCGTAATTCCCCGATCCCGGTCCCGGTACCGCACCCGGCGGTGGTGGCGGCAGCGGCAACGCGTTGGGATCGATCCATGGTGGCCTCAGCGGGTTGTGCAATGGATCGAGTGTGTAATTCATGCGATACGGGTCCCCGGGCACCGGCGGCACGGGCATGTCCAGCTGCCCGAAGTGGGTCCCTAAGAACAAGCCCTTCTTGAGCCGTGGAATCGTCAGGTCGAAATCGAAATGCAGGTTGAAGAAATCGCCTCGGACCGCTCGGTCGACGAAGTTCTGGGTGAAGGGGAACACGAACGCCGCCGAGATGGCCGCGCCGAACTCCGGTCCGACGTCGGCGAGCGCTTTGATGGTCGGCTCCAGATTATTGAGGTTCTTGACCAGGTCGGCCTGGGAATCGTTGACCAGCCGGGTGGCGGTATTGCTGAACACCCGAAGATGATCCAGGGCGGCCGTCAAACGCGGCCGCTCCTTGATCAACACCTCGAGCGCCGGCGGTATCTTGCGCAAGGCGTCGGTGACAACATCGCGTTGGTCGGCGAAGGTGGCCGACAGCCGATTCAGCGCCTGGATGGACGCGACGATGTTGTCCCGCTGGTCGTCCAATGTCCCGACGAACGTGTCCAGGCGGGTGATCAGATCACGCACCGCACCCTCGTGCCCGGACAGGGCGGCCGAGAAGTTGTGGATGACCTCCCCGATCTGTCCCAGTCCTCCGCCGTTGACGACCGCGCCTAGCGACGAGAGCGTTTGCTCTGTCGATGGGTAGGCCGATGACCGGCTCAGCGGGATGGTGGCGCCCGGCTGCAGCCGTCCGCTTCCTGATTGTCCGAGCGGAGTATTGAGCTCGACATGCATCGAGCCCAGCAGGCTTGTCTGGCCGACGGTGGCTACCACGTTGGCCGGGACCACCACGTCGCGCTTGACCGAGATTTCGACGTCGGCGTGCCAGCCTTGCACCCTCATCGTACCGACACTGCCGACGACGACGTCGTCGATCAGCACCGGCGAATTCGACTCCATCGTACCGACATTCGGGAGTTCGACGTGGTAGATGTTGGCCCCCGGTCCGCGTCCGACCGCACCGGGCAGGGGTAGTGAATTCAGGCCGTGGAATGCGCATCCCGTCGCCGTCAACACCACGCAACAGCCGACGGTGAACACCCGCCGGGCGACCACCCGGGCGGTCATTGTTGTGGCCCTCCGTCTGGCAGCAGCATGCCCGACACGGACGGCGCCGGTGGTGGCGGCATCGGCGTCGACGGTGGCGGCGGCAGCGGCATCGCCGCGCCAGGTATCCGCTCCGGCGGCACCGCCCCCGGCGGTCCCACCGGATCACCCGGCAGGCCGGTGTAGGCCGACACCGCGGGCGGGATCTCGGGTGCGCCGGGTTTCGGGCCCTCGCCGCCGGGCGCCAGGCGCGGTTCGGTGTAGAGCACCCTGCCCGGGTCAACCGACTTCTGTATGAACGGGTTGAGCGGAATCGGCGAGTTGTTGTAGCTGGTTTGCCGCAATCCAGGACCGAGGAACAAAGAGCACAGCTTGCCCGATTCGACGGCAGTGATGTTCTCGATGGCGCCGATTTGCGTGCAGCCCGGTGTGGACAGCAGAACCTGGCCTCCCCACGTGGGATTCGCCATGTTCATGAGCCCGAATCCGCCCACGATGGTTCCGGTGTCGGCGTTGTAGTCGTTGAAGAAGTTGCCGAACGCGTTCGGCGCCGCGTGCAGAATGTTTTCCAGGGCCATGTGGTGATCGACCAGGTTCTGGGTGACATCGGCCAACCGGGCGATCTGCTCGCTGGTCTGGTTGCGGGTCCCAGCGATGAATCGCTGCACCTCACCGACCGCCGTCGACAGATCGGTCAGCGCCGCGTCCAGGTCGGATTTGCTGTCATTGACCACGCTGGTGAGCGTGGCCAGGCGGTTGTTGAATTGCACGAGTTGGACGTTGCTGTCGCGCAGCGCGGCGACGAAGGTCTGCAGGTTTTTGATGATGTCGACGATGTTTCCGCTGCCGCTGGCGAGAATCCGGCCCACGCCCGACAATTGACCGAGCGTTTGGCGCAGCTTGTCGCCGTTGCCGTCGAGGGCGTTGGCGGCGCTGTCGATGAACCGACCCACGGATGTGCCTGATACCCCACTCTTGGGTCCCAAATCCGTTGCCAGCCGCATCAACTGAGTTTTGACCTCGTCCCACTCGACCGGCACTGCGGTGCGTTCGACCGGTATGACCGCCCCGTCGTGCATGACCGGCCCACTATCGCGGTAGGCCGGTGAGAGCTGGATGTAGCGGGCGGAGACCAGATTCGGGGCGACGATAACCGCCTTCGCGTCCGCCGGAATGGGCACGTCGTGGTCGACCTTGAGGAGCATCTTGGCCTGAGTGCCCTGCGGCTGAATGGATTTGATGCTGCCGACCTTGACACCCGAGACCCGCACCTCGTCATGGGGATAGATCGCGGTGGCGGTGGTGAAATAGGCGGTAATCGTCCGTGGGCCGAAGAACGTGTTACGGATGACCACGGCGACGCCGGCAACGATGAGCCCGACGAGCACCACCGCCGCCACGGCCGTCAGCCGCCTGCGCGGCATCCGGGAGATCATTGTGATCCTCCGATCCGTCCGCCCAACGTGCAGCCAGGGCACTGCGGAATGGAGTTGTACGGCCAGGGGGTCAGAGCGCGAGGTACCGGCGACGGGAAGCCGGGGCCCTTCAAAGTGTCGAAGGTCCGGAATCCCCACAGGTAGTCGATTAACTCCTGGAAGAGTTGCGGGATAAGGAAGTTTGGGGCGAACGCCTGGTAGGCGTACATGCCGGAGATGGCCTCACCGACCGTGATCTGGAATTTGGCGAGGCCCGGCAGCGCTTTGCCGATGTTGTCGCGGTTCTTCTCCAGCACACCAAGAACCCGATTCAACCGCTCCAGCGTAGGAGCCAATGTGCTTTCGTTGTCGTGCACCAACGCCGTCAGCTGCTTGGCCACCACCGACGTGTTGGCTAGCAGGTCGACGATCTCTTGCCGGCGTGCGACCAGCACTTGCAGCAGCGAATCGGAGTTGAGGATGAGCTTGTTGACCTGCATGCTGCGTTCGGAGAGTATCCCGGTGACATCGCCGGCACTCTTGAACAACTCGCCCAGGTTCTTGTTACGACTGTTCAGGGTTCGCGATAACCGGGTGAGCGCGTCGAAGGCCGGCCCCATCTGGGGTGCGATCTGGTCGAGTGTGGCCGCCAGCGTGTCTAACGACTGATTCAGCGCTGTGGTGTTGGTGCCGGCCGTGTCCGACGTCAGGTCGCTGACCGCTTCGGTCAACGAATACGGCGAGGACGTGCGCGAGACGGGAATCAGAGTCATCGGATGCATCGAGCCGCTACCGGCGGACTCCACCGTCAGCATCCGCTCGCCCAGCAGCGTGCCGGTGCGGATGTGCGCGGACGTCTCCGAGCCGAGCAGGATGTTGCCCTTCATCGCGAACGTCACCAGCGCATCGCCATGGCGCAGCTTCACATCCGACACCGTGCCGACCTTCATCCCCGACACGATCACGGGGTTGCCCGTCGCGAGGCCGCCGGCTTCGGTGAACAGCGCCTGGTAGCGGACCATCGTCGCCCACGCGATGAACCGGTCGGGCGACAGACCCACCAGGATGACCATCACCACCAGGACGACGCCGATGAGTCCGGGCTTGACGAGCCCAGCTCCGCGATACTTGAGCATTAGGGTTCCGTGCACCTTCCTGCATCTGACCTGAAGATCTCGGCGCGCACGGTCTTACCCGAAAGATCCGTGCCGCGGAGCCCCATCTGGCAGAGGTAGTACGGGATGGTGGCGCCGTTCACCCCGAGTCGGACCAGCTTGCGGTAGTTCTGTGGCGCCTTGCCGATTGCGGCGTCGAGGCGGTCCCTGTCGCCGTCGAGTATCGGCGCCAGCCGATTCAGCTGCGCGATGGTGCCGGACAGCGGCGGGCGCGCCTCGGCCAGCAGATCCGCCAGCGAGGCGGTTCCCTTGTCCAGGGCGTCGATGGCGGACCCGATCGTGTCGCGGTCATTGGACAGTCCGCTGACAAGCTGTTCGAGACGATCGATCGCGCCGGAGAACTGTTTGCCGTCCTTGGAAACCGTGCCGATCACGGTGTTGAGGTTGTCGATCAGTTGCTGCACGGTTTGATCGTTGTCGGCCAAGGCGTTTGAAAACGACGTCGTCTTGGCGAACAGCGAGTCGAGCGTCCCGCCCTGACCCTGGAAGACCTGCAACAGTCCTGAGGTGAGCGTGTTGACGTCACGCGCATTCAGGCCCTGGGTAACGGGTTTGAGTCCGCCGAGCAGCAGATCAAGATCGAGCGCAGGCGCGGTGCGGTTGACCGGAATCTGACCGCCGGCTGGCAGATGCTTGGTCGAGCCCGGACCATCGACGAGTTCGAGGTAGCGATCGCCCACCAGGTTGAGGTAGCGGACCGCCGCCCGGGTGCCCTCGGTGAGGACGACGTTGCGGTCGGCGTCGAATTTCACCACAACCTTTTTGTCCGGTTGCAGCGACACGCTACTGACCGTGCCCACCCGTATCCCGGCAACGCGCACCGACTGGCCCGGCTTGAGGCGCGACACGTCGGTGAACACCGCCGAGTACTTGGTCGTCGAACCCGTCCTGTATTGGCCGAAGATGAAGAACAGGAAGGCGGTGAGTATCGCCATCACGACCGCAAAGACCGCGAACTTGATGAGCGTGGCGCGCGTTCTCATCCGGGTTGTCCGATCTGAGCGGGGTTGCGCGGCGGCCCGGCGATCGGCCCGTACAGCAGCTGTTTGAGACCATCGAAGTTGAGCAACAGCTGCGGGTTTCCGTAGTTCACCGGGTTGGCGCCGCTATCGGTAATCAATTGCGGTGGGCTCGAATTGAACGGCAGCTTCGGCAGACCCACGCACTGCGGACCGCCCGTCGCCGCGACCTTGGGCAGGTTCGTCGGATACCGATAACGTTCGACGCCCCACGTGATGCTCGCCGAGATGTTGATTGACGGTTCCGACAACGGCGCCCCGTGCGATAGCTGTACGAGACCGCCGAAACCGCAGGTGAGCGCCGGGTTGTATTCATTGGTCAGGTCGGTGGTCGGCACCAGCAGATGCAACACGTTCGTCAGGGGTCCGCGGTTCGTCGACAAGACCTCGTTGCCGATGTCGGCCAAGCCGATCGCGCTGATCAGCAACGCATCCAGGTTGTGCTGCTCATCGACAAGCGTCTTGCTGATCCGGGTCGCGTTCGCGGCGGTCTTCACCAGGTCCGGAGCCGCGTCGGCATAGGCGTTTGACACCTCAGGCAAGACCGTGAGGTCATGACGGAATGCGGGAAGGCTCGGCTCCAACTTGGCCAGGAACGAATCCAGGTCGCTCAGCGCCTGGCCGAGCTGTGGGCCCCGTCCGCTGAACGCCTGTGCCAGCGCACCCAGCGACTCGTTGAGTTTCGGCGGGTCGATGTGGCTCAGCACTGACACCAATTGCTGGAACACCGTGTTGATTTCGACCATGACGTGCTGGCCCTGCAGCGTCTGACCGGCGCGTAGCCGCTGGGCCGAGGGTTGGTCGGGCGGTACCAACTCGACGGACTTCGCGCCGAAGACCGTCGATGACGCGATGTTGACGAGGACGTTGCCGGGAATGAAGTGCATCTGCGACGGGTCCATCGCCAAATGGATGGCCGCTTGGCCGTTGGGCAGCGAGTCGATCGAGGCGACCTTGCCCACCTGCACGCCGCGCAGCTTGACCTTGGCGTCCGGGTTCATCACCAGGCCGGCTCGTTCCGAGATCACGGTCACCGGCACGGTTTCGGCGAAGGAGCCCTGAAACAGACCCACCGCCACGGCGAAAATCAGGCAAATGATGACGACGGTGATCAGTCCTAGTAGCGGTGGCAGGTAATTCCGTTCGACCGGCGCCCGGCCATGGCCGGCGCGCGCAGGTCGGCCGGCAACCGCACCGCGGCCCGCGGGCACATTCTGCGTCATTGCCGTTCCACCTCCTCTGCTAACCGGACAGGTTGAAGTTGCCGTTCGTACCGTAAATAGAGAGCGAGACCAACAGCGTCACCGACACCACGACGATGAGCGAGGTGCGCACCGCGTTACCGGTCGCGTTGCCGACACCGGCCGGTCCCCCCGAAGCGAAATAACCGTAGTAGGTGTGGATCAACAGGATGGTGAGCGCCATCAGGATGGCCTGCAGGAACGACCACAACAAGTCGATCGGGTTCAGGAACGTGTTGAAATAGTGCTGGTACAAACCCTGCGACTGTCCGAGCAAGAACGTCGTGGTGAACTGACTGGCCACGAACGACAGGATCACGGCGATGCTGTACAACGGCGTGATCGCCATCATTCCCGCCATGATCCGGGTGCTCACCAAATAGGCCACCGGCCGAATGGCCATGCTCTCCAACGCATCGACTTCTTCGTTGATCCGCATGGCACCCAGTTGAGCGGTCACCCCGGCGCCAAAGGTGGCCGCCAGACCGATCCCGGCGACCACGGGTGCCGCGATACGCACGTTGATGAACGCCGCCAGAAAGCCCGTCAGCGCCTCGATGCCGATATTGCCCAGCGAGGTGTAACCCTGGATGGCCAGTGTGCCGCCCGCCGCCAGCGTCAGGAAGCCGACGATCACTACGGTTCCGCCAATCATCGCCAAAGTGCCAGCGCCCATGCTGATCTCGGCGATCAGTCGAACGACTTCGCGCGTGTAGTGAGTAGCCGCGAAGGGCACCCCGGCGAGCGCCTTACCGTAGAACAGGGTGTGATCGCCGATCCGGCCCATCAGGGCGACCGGCCTCTCGAGTTGGCGGGTTAATCGCGGATATGCGGCCCTCAGCGCCATTGCGGCCCTACTTCGCCGTCATCTTGATGCCGACCGCGGTGACCACCACGTTGACGACGAACAGGGACATGAAGGCATAAACCACGGTCTCGTTTACCGCGTTGCCAACAGCCTTGGCGCCACCGCCGGTGATCGACAGGCCCCGATAGCAGGCGACCAAACCGGCGATGAGGCCGAAAAGCGCTGCCTTGACGCACGAAATAATCACCTCAGGCACGCCGGTGAGCAAGGTGATACCCGCAGCGAACGCACCCGGATTGACGTCTTGCACAAACACCGAAAAAACGTAGCCGCCAAGGACCCCGATGATGACGACGAGGCTGTTGAGCAAAAAGGCCACCAATCCCGAAGCCAGCATGCGCGGGGTTACCAACCGTTGCACCGGGTTAATGCCCAGCACTTCCATCGCGTCGATCTCTTCACGAATCGTTCGCGCCCCCAGGTCCGCACACATCGCCGTAGCACCCGCGCCTGCCACGATCAAAACCGTGACAAGCGGGCCGAGCTGGGTGACCGCACCGAACGCGGCACCCGCGCCGGATAGATCCGCCGCGCCCAGTTCGCGCAGAAGGATATTGAGCGTGAAGCTGACCAGGACGGTAAACGGGATCGCTACCAACAGTGTGGGAGCCAGCGACACCCGCGCGACAAACCAGGACTGCTCCAAGAACTCCCGCCACTGGAACGGCCGGCGGAACGTGAACTTGACCGCGTCGGCCGACATTGCGCACAAGGCACCGACGGCCTGCATGGGCCCCGAGAAGTCCCACTTCAGCTTCAGCTGCGGAAATCCCGCTGACCAGTGGTCGGCGCCCTTAGTTGCCATCGGCGTCAGACCCCTCTCCGCGTTACGAGACCGGCAGTCTTGTTCTGACGCAACGGCTGCGGTAGATTCAATCCAATTGACGGCCGTGAAGGCGCACTGACGAGTGCGAAATGCTCAGCTGGCAACCATGTTCCGGCATCGATCGCCGATGTGACAGCCGCGAGCTCGCTCACGCCAGACCTCCGTTCTGTTGCGTGAGATGCCGCCGCAAAACGAGGGACTCCACGTCTTGAAGCGTCCGGCGATTATGACTCATGCCGCGTCCGGGCGGAGCGAAAAATGCATAACCGTTATCGCGCTCTTCGCAGTCGGTGCAGGGACGCAAGGCAACTGCGTCCCAACGCAAGCGACAGTCTGCTCAACCATTTCAGGGCTGCTCCGGTCTTAGGTGACGGCGCCGGCCGTCTTGAGTTCGATGATGCGGTCCCAGTCGAGGCCGAGATCCGTCAGGATCTCGTCGGTCTGCTCAGCGAATCCGGGGGCAGGCCCGGTCTGTGGCGCTGCGACGTCGAACTGTACCGGGTTGGCCACCAGCTCGAGTTCACCAGCCTTCACCAGGTACTCGTTCGAGCGGATCTGCGCGTCGTCGGCTGCTTGCAGGGTGTCCTGCACGGGAGCCCACGGGCCCGAGAGCGTGGCGAAGCGCTCGCTCCACTCCGCCAGCGTGCGGGTGGCGATGGCCTTGGTCAGCAGTTCCACCGCTTCGGCCGTGTTGGTGGCAATGTTCTCCACCGTGTCGAAGCGCGGATCGTCGGCCAACTCCGGCAGGTCGACATGGCGGCATACGTCGGCCCAGAACTTGGTGGGCTGCATCATCACGAAGGAGATGTAGCGGCCGTCGGATGTCGTGTACAGCCCCACCAAAGGGTTGTTGGGCGCGCCGTGCACGCCGGGCGGCGGCGCTTCCAATCGCTTCCCCAGATGCTTTGTCAGCGCGACGGTGTGTCCCATCGACCACAGCCCGCTGCCCAACAGGGACACGTCGACCACGGACGGCTCGCCGGTGCGCTCACGCTTGAGCAGCGCGGCAGCGATGCCACCGGCGAGGTTGGTCCCCGAGATGGTGTCTCCGTACGCCGGTCCGGGCGGCGCGATCATGCCCGGCATCCCTGCCGGAGTAATGGTGGCTGCGGTGCCTGCCCGGCACCAGAAGGCGGTCATGTCGTACCCACCCTTAGTCGCTTCTTCACCGCGTGGCCCGAGCGCGCTCCCGCGAGCGTAGACGATGTTCGGGTTGACCGCCCGGATGTCATCGACGTCGATGCCGAACTTCTGCCGGTGGTCGGGCAGGAAACTGGTCAGGAAGACATCGGCGCGACGGGCCAGTTCGTAAAGCACCTCTTTGCCCTCGCGCACCGACATGTCCAGTCCGATGCTGCGCTTGCCGCGGTTGGCGTGCTCGATGTTGGGGTTGGGATCACCTTCGACGCGCAGCATCCCGGTCTGCCGGAGCCCGCGCTGCGGATCACCGGTGACCGCGTGCTCGACCTTGACCACGTCGGCGCCCCATTCGGCAAGCACCGCGCCCGCCGACGGAACGAACCCGTACATGGCTACTTCGAGGACGCGGATGCCTTCGAGCGGCCTCATGCGCCGCCTCCTCTCGCTGAGACGGCTGCTAATGCGATGGCCGCTGCGGTCCCAGTAGCGGGCTCTGCCGGGTCCTGGGCAGGCATTCCGTACCCCCTGATGTGGTGGCGATCACGATAATTTCATTCTCTTCCCCGGCGAATCTTACATTCGAGTTTCGATAATTCAAGAAATTCTCAGGAATGGGACCGGGGTGCTGACCAGGGCCGAAAACGGTCGTGCGCTGTCGGCCTGGACCTCTCCATGCAGGCAGGACGTGCTGTTGCGCGTGTGTTGCACGCCGCTCCGCGCTGAGAGTAAGGTTCTCATAATTGTAAGGGAGATTCTTTGTGACTGAAATGGCCCCCTTCGGAGTAGAGGCCTCCACATGAAGACCGCGGTAGTCACCGGTGGCGGATCTGGCATCGGTCTCGCCGTCGCGCAACGCCTGCGCGCCGACGGTTTGAATGTCGCCTCTATCGACCTGCGCCCATCGGAAGCCGACTTCGATTTCACCGCCGACGTCACCGACCGGTCGCAACTGGATGCGGCGCTGTCGGCCATCCGCGCCCAGCTCGGACCGGTGACGGTTCTGGTCAACGCCGCCGGACTCGACGGGTTCAAGAAGTTCAACAACATCAGCTTCGAGGACTGGCACCGGGTGATCGACGTCAACCTCAACGGCGTCTTCCATACCGTCCAGGCGGTGCTGCCCGACATGGTCGAGGCGGGGTGGGGACGCATCGTCAACATCTCGTCGTCGAGCACGCATTCCGGCGCGCCGTACATGAGTCACTACGTGGCGGCCAAGTCGGCGGTCAACGGCCTGACGAAGTCGCTCGCACTCGAGTACGGGCCCAAGGGCATCACGGTCAACGCGGTGCCGCCGGGTTTCATCGACACCCCGATGCTGCGCGCGGCCGAGAAGAACGGATTCCTCGGCGACATCGACGAGACGATCGCGCGGACCCCGGTACGCCGGATGGGCACGCCCGAGGACATTGCGGCGGCATGTGCGTTTTTGGTGTCCGAGGAAGCCGGCTACATCACCGGTCAGATCTTGGGCGTCAACGGCGGTCGAAACACCTGAGCGGTGGCGATTTGTCAGCGTGCCCGGCAACCAGCATCAGGTGGGAGGAGAAAGCCCGTGAAGGTCTCGGTGGATTCAGAACGGTGCCAGGGCCATACCCTGTGCGCGATGATCGCTCCGGAATCATTTCAGCTCAGCGACATCGACGGTAGTTCGTCGGCAGTCGACGAGGTGGTGCCCGCCGATCGCGAGGACCAGGTGCGTGAAGCCGCCCTGTCCTGCCCGGAGCAGGCCATCATGATCACCGACGACGCCTGAGCCCGCACGGGGTCCTTAGCCAGCGAACACGTAGGGAGACTACAGCGTTGAGTGTCGACGACGTCGTCAATGACAGCGACCGCAAGAAGAACCGGTACCACTTCGACCGGCATTCCTCCGAGTACCGGTCGCAGTTCAAGACGATCACCGAAGAGATGCACGCAAAGTGCCCCATGGCCTGGACGGAAACCTATGGCGGGCACTGGGTTGCGGCCGGTAGCCACGAGGTCTTCGAGCTGGCCCGCTGCCCCGCCGTCTCCAACGATCACGACATCCACGGCGAACGCCGGGGCTACAAAGGCATTTCGATCCCCACCGCCAGCCGAGTCAGCGCGGTGCGCGGCGGGATCTTGGAAATGGACGACCCGGAACACCGCACCTACCGAACGGTGCTCAACCCGTATCTGTCACCGGCGGCGATCAAGCGCTGGGAACCGTTCATCGACGACGTGACGCGCGCCTGCCTCGACGAGAAGATCGAGACTGGCCGCATCGACTTCGTCGACGACCTGGCCAATATCGTGCCTGCCGTCTTCACGCTGGCGATGCTGGGTATCCCGCTGAAGAAGTGGAACATGTACAGCGAGCCGGTGCACGCCGCGGTGTACACGCCCGAGCACTCCCCCGATATCGAGCGCGTCACCGCGATGCACCGCGAGATGGGGCTCGACATGGTCAACAACATGATCGAGATCCGCGCAAAGCCGCGGCCCGGAATCGTGAACGGCCTGCTCGAGATGCGGATCGACGGCGAGCCGGCCCCGGAGCTGGAAATTCTGGGGAACCTGGGCCTGGTCATCGGCGGTGGCTTCGACACCACGACCGCCCTGACCGCGCACTCACTGGAATGGCTTTCGGAGCACCCGGATCAACGACAGCTGCTCAGCGATGAGCGCAAAACCCTGCTTGACCCCGCGACCGAAGAGTTCCTGCGCTTCTTCACCCCCGCGCCCGGGGATGGCAGGACGTTCGCCGACGACACCGAGCTCGACGACACGCAGTTCAAAGAGGGTGAGCGGCTGTGGATTTCGTGGGCGATGGCCAACCGCGACCCATCCGTGTTCCACGACCCGGACGAGATCATCCTCGACCGTAAAGGCAACCGGCACTTCAGCTTCGGGCTGGGTGTCCACCGGTGTATCGGGTCGAATGTGGCCCGCACTGTGTTCAAATCCATGCTGACCGCGGTACTGGACCGGATGCCCGACTATCAGTGCGATCCGGAGGGCACCGTCCACTACGAGACCATCGGTGTCATCCAGGGCATGCGTAAGCTGCCGGCCACCTTCACACCCGGGCGTAAGGTCGGAGCAGGCCTGGACGAAACGCTGGAAAAGCTGCAGCGGATCTGCGACGAGCAAGAACTCGCCAGGCCGATTACCGAACGCAAGGAAGCCGCGGTGATCGACTGAGCAGCTCGTATTTTCGCGAGTAGGCCTGTTCGGCACGACCGCGTCCTAATATCTGAGGCAAGCGCGTAGGCGCCAGAGGGGAGACGCTCAGGTGAAGACTTTCGCAATGAGCCTTGCGCTTGCCGCGGCCGCGCTGACTCTGTCCCCGACCGCCCACGCGGACATGCTGTATGTCAACTACCACGTGGACACGAACCGGGATCCCGGCCACTTCTGGATTTGGTCGATCAGCCCGTGCACTCCAGTAGCGCCGGGATGCGTGAGCGTATATGCGACTCCGCAGCCCAACGGGCAAGCGACGGTCTACAGGGGAGAAGCTCACCTGGTCAACGGCCGCTACACCCTGTCCGTCGATGTGCCCGACGGTGTGCGCTGCGTGGTCCAGTTCTTTCCCTCCCACGACGTGTATTCCTGGGATGCGACGACGCTGACGGGTCAGGTCGATTCGACGTTCGACACCGGCTGCGGAGGCGGCCCGGGGGGCACTACCAGTTACCCGTTCTCGCTCGTGCGATTCTAGCCGCGTGAGCCGTATCGGAGTCGGTCGCTCATGAGGGCGACGGGGAGTCAGCACCATGGTTGAGGCGAAGAAACCGCCACACGATTCGGCCACCTCGAAAGCCGACGCTAAGGCGTTGCTCGAGGAAGCCGAGGCTGAAGCCGCCGAAGCCGAGGCGCTGGCCGCCGCGGCGCGTGCCCGCGCCCGTGCCGCCCGGCTCCGGCGTGAAGCGCTCGCCGCTGCCGAGGCTGAGACGGCCGCGGCCGAGACCGCGGAGGAAGCCCCGGACGTTGAGGAAGAACCTTCAGAGGCCGACGAGGACGCAGCTGACACGGCCGAGGCGAAGCCCGACGACGCAACCGACGAGGAAGTCACCGACACCGTCGATGCAAGCGAGGCCGCCGAAGCGGAACCCGACGAAGAAGCCACCGGAGACGCAGGATCATCGAAGCCGGCCCGCTCTCGACGCCGCCTGCGGCTGCCCTCGTGGTCCGTGGCGTGGAAGGCGGCCGTCATCGTCCTCATCTGCGCCTTCGTCGCGGCCAGTGGATACATGGTCTGGCAGCGTCATGAAACCACCGAGCGCAAGCAGCGCGCCGCGAACTTCATCGCGGGAGCCAGACAAGGTGTCATCAACCTGACTTCCATGGACTTCAATAAGGCCAAGGAAGACGTTCAGCGGGTGATTGACAGCTCGACCGGCCCGTTCCACGACGACTTCCAGGCGCGTGCGAAAGATTTCACGACCGTCGTGGAGCAGTCCAAAGTGGTCACTCAAGGAACCGTGAACGCGGCGGCCGTGCAAACCATCAACGGAGATTTCGCGTTGGTCCTCGTCGCGGCGACATCGCACATCACCAACGCCGCGGGCGCCAAAGACGAACCACGCAATTGGCGCCTCAAGGTGACCGTCAAAGACGACGGCGGGCAATACAAGATGTCCAACGTGGAGTTCATTCCATGAGCGAGGAAAAGCCCTGCATCGAGACAGTCGACGGCCCTGCCGAACAAACCGACGGCAATGAAAGTGGCACCCCGCCTGCGCGGCGCAAGGTGAAAATCGTTCCCGTGATTTTGATTGTGCTGCTGGTGCTTTCGGGTGGCGCGGCGACGTGGCTGTACTTCACGCAGTACCGGCCGGACAAACAAACCGACGCCGGCGTCGCGAGCGCGGTCGCCAACGCGGCGTCCGATGGCACGGTCGCGTTGCTGTCGTACTCGCCCGACTCCCTCGACAAAGACTTCGCCGCCGCCAAATCTCACCTGTCCGGCGATTTCCTGTCGTACTACAACCAGTTCACCGAACAGATTGTGGCTCCGGCAGCCAAACAGAAGTCACTGAAAACCAACGCTCGGGTGTTGGGTGCCGCGGTTCAGGAATTGCATCCGGATTCGGCCGTCGTGCTGGTGCTCGTCGACCAGAGCACCACGAGCAAGGACAATCCCGATCCCGCGATGGCTTCCAGCAGCGTGCTGGTGAGCTTGACCCGGGTCAACGGCGCCTGGCTGATCACCAAATTCGACCCGGTCTAGAGCCGTTTCAGGACCCGGACCGGCCCACCTCTCGGTCGTCTGCCGCCGAGTGTGCATCCATGGCTTTGGCCGTGCGCTGACGGCGACGACACGCCGAGCGGCGACCGCCGCGGCTGCACGGCCAATGACAGGGCCATCTGCAACCCCCGACACTCGCCCCAAGAATCCACCAAGAATTCGCCGAGGCCGCCATTCGATTCTTTTCTCGTAGAGCTGAGAGGAGGAATCGCCATGTCGCTACTGGGCAACCACATATCTCTGATCCACGGTTGGGTGCCGATCACGGCTCAGATCGTCACGCCGATCACGCTCGGGCTCGCCGCCGGGTGGCGCTCGCGACGTTGGCGCCTGCTGTCGCTGCCGGTCGCCGCCCTCGTCGGAGTCATGGCGGCTGTCGCAGCGCACTCATTCATCGCCGACGGCGCCTCCAAATCGGCACCGCAGGCACTGTATGTGTGGATCGCGTTGGTCGGTGTGGCAATGGCTGTGCTGATCCTGGGCTGGCGCGGTGCGCGGTGGTGGCGACGTGGACTATCGATTCTGGCCGTGCCGCTGTGCCTGCTCTGCTCGTTGGTCGTGCTCAACCAATGGATCGGTTACTTCCAAACCGTGCAGAGCGCCTGGGACCAGTTCACCTCCGCTCGGCTGCCTGGCCAGACCGACAAGGCCACCGTGGTCGCGTTGGCGGCGAAGGGTGAGAAGCCGCCGCACGGCAGCCTGGTGTCGGTGCAGGCGCCCGACGACGCGTCGCACTTCAAGCACCGCGAGGAACTCGTGTACCTGCCGCCGGCCTGGTTTGCGAGCTCCCCGCCCCCGCAGTTGCCGACGGTGATGATGATCGGCGGCATGGTCAACACGCCGGCCGACTGGGTGCGCGCCGGCGGCGCGGTGGACACCGTCGATGCCTTCGCAGCTGCGCACGGCGGCAACGCACCGGTCCTGGTGTTCGTGGACCCGAGCGGGTCACTCGACAACGACACCGAAGGCGTCAACGGTGTCCGAGGCAATGCCGCCGACCACCTGACCAAAGATGTTGTCCCCTTCATGGTTTCCAACTTCGGAGTCAGCCCCGATCCGTCCCACTGGGGCGTCGTCGGCTGGTCAATGGGCGGGACGACCGCGGTGGATCTGGCCGTCATGCACCCCGACATGTTCAGCTCGTTCGTCGACATCGAGGGCGATCTGACACCCAACACCGGAACCAAGGAACAGACCATCGCCACTCTTTTCAACGGCGATGCCGACGCGTGGGCGAAATTCGACCCGACCACGGTGATCAAGCGCCACGGCCGCTACACCGGAGTGTCCGGTTGGTTCGCAATCACCTCGGGTGGTTCGCCGACACCGCGTCGCGATGTCACGGCTGTCGACAGCGCCACGCTGGCTGTCGCCAGCCACGGGGCGGATTCCGACCCCGGTAACCAGGCTGCAGCCGCCGCCTCCTTGTGCCAGCTCGGCCGGGCGAACGCCATCGACTGCGCGGTCGTCGCCCAGCCTGGAAAGCACGACTGGCCGACTGCCGGCACGGTGTTTGCCACCGCGTTGCCGTGGCTGGCCGGCCAGCTGCACATCCCGGGCATGAACCGGATTGCGTTGCCCGGCAATATCTCTCAGCAAGTGCTCTGACCGTGCTAGCCGCGCGGCAAGCCGAGCACCCGCTGGGCGATGATGTTGCGCTGGATTTCGGAGGTGCCCCCGGCGATGGTCCCGGAGAAGCTGCGGGCGTAGCGCTCGAACCAGCTGGCGAAGTAGTGGTCGAGGTTCATGTGCGCGTACGGCCCCGTCAGTCCGGGGTGCACAAGCCCGTCGGATCCCGCGGACGTCAATGCCAGCTCCATGCCACGCAACTCCGCTTCGGAACCGAGCAGCTTGAGCACCGAGATCGCGGCCACGTCATCTTCGCCGCGTGCGGCGCGGGCCAGGGCCGCGGAGCCCAACAAGCGCAGCGCCTGCTTGTCCATGATCGTGCTGGCGTACTGATCGCGTTCGACTCCGGTGCCGGGATGGAAGTCGTCGATCATGTTCTCCAGGCGATCGGCGAAACCCAGCCACATCATGGTGCGTTCATGCCCCAGCGATCCGTTGGCCACCCGCCAACCCTGGTCGAGCTCGCCGACCAGGTTTTCGGCCGGCACCCGCACGTCGGTGAAGAACACCTCGTTGAAATCCAGATCGTCGGCACCACATATCGACGGGAACGGACGGCGCACCAGACCCTGGGTATCGGTGGGGATGACGAGCGCGCTGATTCCCTTGTGCTTCGGCACATCTGGGTTGGTGCGGACGAACGTCAACAAGACGTCGGCATCGTGGGCACCCGAGGTCCACACCTTCTGGCCATTGACCACGAAGTGATCGCCATCGAGCACCGCCCGAGTACGTAGCGATGCCAGGTCGGAGCCCGCGCTGGGTTCGCTCATCCCGAGCGACGCGGTGATCTCGGCCCGCAGGATCGGTATCGCCCAGCGCCGCTTCTGCTCGTCGCTGCCAAACGACAACAGCGACGCCCCAACGATGTTCACGCCCTGCGGGTTGAAGCTGTGGTAGATCCGGCGGCGGCTGAGTTCCTCGAGGTAGACGAACTGTTGAATGACCGACGCGTTGCGACCGCCGAATTCCGGCGGCTGGCTGGGCAGTAGCCAGCCGTTGTCGAATAACAGGCGCTGCCAGTCGCGTGCCCACTGCGGCATGTGTGAGACCGACCGGGGACGCTCGAGCGTTTTGCTTGCGGGAGGCAGATTTTCGTCGAGGAACGCCGAGAACGCCGCGCGGAATTCTTCGACGTCGGAATCAAAAGTCAGCTGCACGGTATTCCTCCGCGATCCGCGCCCGGTGCTCCGCCGCGCCGCCTAGCATCAGCTCACCTGCTTTGGCTCGTTTCAGCGCGAACTGCAGGTCGTTCTCCCACGTGAATCCCATTGCGCCGTGCAGTTGCAGGCCGTGCCGGAACACCAGGGACTGGCACTCCCCTGCCGATGCCTTGGCCATCGCGGCCGCCAGCCGGCGGCGGGGATCGTCGGCCGCGATCGTTAACGCGGCGAAATACGCCAGGGCCCGCGCCCGTTGCACGGCGACGTGCATGTCGGCGGCCTTATGCTGGACGGCCTGGAACGAGCCGATCGGCACGCCGAACTGCTGTCGGCTACTAACGTGCTCGAGCACCAAGTCGAGAATGCGTTGGCAGGCGCCGACCATGGTGATCGCCATGCCGGTCAGCGCAAGATGATGGGCGCGTTCGGCGTCGACCGTCAGCCGCTCGCTGTCGGGCACCCGAACCTCCGCAAAGGACAGGTCGGCGACGTGCAGCACCGGGTCGAACACCGCCGAGCGCCGGGCCGACACCTGACTGGACTCGACGAGCAACACCCCGGCGTCGGTCACCACCGCCAGCCGATCCGCGCGATCACCGTCGAGCACATGGCGCGCCGTGCCGTCCAGCACCCAGCCCTCGGCGTCGCGGTGCGCCGCGATGCCGCCGTAGACCGCGGTGCCCGACTGGTGTGGGTCGAACCGGTCCGCGGCAAGAGGTGCGAACTGGCTCATCGTTGCCAGGAACGGGGTGGGGTCGGTGGCGCGGCCGAGCTCTTCGAGCACGATGGCCAGCTCGACGGCGCTGTCCGCATCGCTGAGCTCGGTCCAGCCCTGGTCTACATACGATTTCCACAACGGGCTCGGGTCGACGCCCTCTTCGGCCACGCTGCGCACCAGCGACGACGGGCACTGCTTCGCGACGGCGTCGCGCACGGTGTCCTGCCACAGTCGCTGATCAGCATCGAACTCCAACAGCATCCGCGCCGCCTCTCTCGTGACTGTCAGGCGAGAATAACATTCTCGGTTGCGGAAGTAGTAATCTCTGAATTCGGGCATGGGGTCACCACACGGCCGGTGACGAGCGGAATTCTCCCCGCGGCCTAGCCGCCGGTCACCAGGCCGTCGGCGGCGTTGTCCCAGCGGTCGAGGTTCACGAACTCGGCAAGCGGGCGGCGGCGCAGCGGCCCATGATTGCCCTTCGGCCACCCGATCACGATGTGGCCGGCGACCATCCAGCCCTCGGGGATACCGACGGCATCGCGCAGCAGCTGTTCACCTCCATACGAGGCCCAGCTGGTCAGGCAGGCGCCGAGACCCTGGGCACGGGCGGCCAGCAGAAAATTCTGCATGGCGGGAAAGATCGAACCGCCGAGCAGCAGTTCCGACGCCGTCGGGTAGTGCGCCTGGGCGAACAAGACCGAGGTGAATTCACCGGCGCGGTCGTGCAATTCGTACGTCGCACGATAGGTGCGGGCGCGGCGGCTGTTGTCGTCGGCGAAGGGCCGGCTCATGCCGTAGACCGGCTCGATCACCTCCAGCGCGTGGGCCGCAGCCTTGGCCACCACGGCCCGCTGCTCGGGCGACCGCAGCACCACGAAACGCCAGCCTTGCGCGTTGGCGCCCGAAGGAGCCCACCTGGCCGCCTCGAGGCACCGGGTCAGGGTCGCGTCGTCGACCGGCTCGTCGGTGAAGCGCCGGATCGTTCGGGCCGTCGACATCACTTCCCAAATATCCGCGCTTGCTCCGGTCACTGCTTCTCCTTAAACGTCTGGGTCTCGCAGGGCCTGTGCCGCAACGCACCTGTATCACTAACCGCTGCAAGGGACTTGGCCTGCAGCCAAGTGCCGGCAGTTTCCCACCGGGAGCGAGGACACGAGCGGGCGGGTCCGTTTGAATTTCGACTGTAGACCCCGCGGGATGGCCACGGTGCAAGACTGCGCTCAGGCAATCGGAACTTCGGCAGCTCACACACGACACCGACGAGGGCCGCTGGCCCGAACTGAAGGAGGAAACATTGGATCGCGAAACCTATCAGCGGGGGCTCCAAATCCGCTCCGAGGTGCTGGGCGAAGAATACGTCAATCGCGCGCTGGCCAACGCGGATGACTTCACCGGGCCCCTGCAAGACCTCGTCACCGAGTACTGCTGGGGCGCCGTGTGGGGCCGTGAGCAATTGCCACGCAAGACCCGCAGCATGCTCAACTTGGCGATGATCTCGGTGCTGAACCGGCCCAACGAATTGCGCATGCACGTCAAGGCGGCACTGACCAACGGTGTCACACGCGAGGAGATCCGCGAGGTCTTCCTGCAGGTGGCCATCTACGCCGGTGTGCCGGCCGCCGTCGACAGCTTCCGGATCGCGAATGAGGCGTTCGCCGAACTGGATCGGGACTAGGGGCGCGTGGTGGAGGTCGGGTTCATCGGGCTGGGAAACATGGGCTTCCCCATGGCATGCCGCTTGATTCAGGCAAGGCACGACGTCGTCGCATTCGACACGCGCAGCGAGACCCTCGAGCGCGTCGTCACCCTGGGGGCACGCCCGGCGTCGTCACCCAAGGAGGTCGCCGATCGGGCCGAAACGGTGATGGCCAGCCTGCCCACCCCGGGCGCGTCGCTCGAGGTGGCAACCGGCCCCGCGGGCGTGATCGAGGGCGCGCGGGTGCGGCGCTATGTCGACTTGTCCACTGTCGGTAGCCAAATGGCGGTGCGGATCCATGGCCTGCTGGCCCAGCGCGACATCGTGGCGATGGACAGCCCCGTCAGCGGCGGTGTCGGCGGGGCCGAGAAAGGGACGCTGGCGCTCATGGTCTCCGGGCCGCGCGGCGAATTCGACGCGGTGCGAACCGCGCTCGAAACTCTGGGCCGGCCGGTGTATGTCGGGGACAAGCCCGGCTCGGCGCAGACGATGAAGCTGGCGAACAACATTCTGGCGGCGAACGTCTTGACCGCGACCGCGGAAGTCGTCGTGATGGGCGTCAAAGCGGGCCTCGACCCGGGCGTGATGATCGAGGTGCTCAATGCCGGATCGGGTGCAACGAGTGCGAGCCGCGACAAGTTCCCCCGCGCGATCCTGCCGCGCACCTTCGACTACGGCTTTGCAACGGGGCTGATGCTCAAAGATGTGCGCCTTTACCTCGATGAAGCCCGGGCGCTTGGCGTGCCCGCCGAAGTTGCCGAGACTGTCGGCCGGTTGTGGGAGGCACTCGCGCGCGATGAAGGGCCAGAGTCCGATTTCACGACGGTGATCAGACCGTTCGAGCGGGCGGCCGGCGTCACGGTAGGTGGGACTTCGGATTAGCCCATCGGGGCCGGCGGTCGTGGTGACGAACCATCCGGAATCCAAGCTGTCCCCAAATCGGAGAATGGTATTATCCGGAAAGTAGAACCAGACTTACCCCAAGGACCGCAAAACGCCCGCTACCAGCGATAATGATTAAACGAAATGCTTACCGGAAACCCATTGATGGACTGCTGAATAAAATGTTAGATTGGCTATCATATGACCTCGCACGGCCGGCTCTGGCCGCCGGAGCCGAAGGGTGGCCCTCGTGATCACACACGCTGACGGAACCAGCACACCGTTGATCGATGCGAGCGTGCACATCTTCTTCCCGTCCAACAAAGCGCTGCGGAAGACACTGCGCGAGCCGTTCAAGAGCCGCGGCTTCCCCGACTACGAGATGGACTGGTACGGCGCGCCCGGCGGTGAGTACGCGCCCAACACCGAGGGCCCCGACCGCCAGTACCCGGGTTCGGATCCGGATTTCGTTGCCAATGAACTGTTTTCGAAGCGCGGCGTCGATGTGGCCGTCCTGCATCCGATGGCGCGGGGCATCATGCCGGACCGGCATCTGGGCAGCGCACTGCACGCCGCGCACAACGAGATGATGGTGTCGAACTGGCTGGAGTCCAGCCAGTTCGGTGAGCGGTTCCGCGGCACCATCCGGGTCAACCCCGACGACATCCCCGGCGCACTACGCGAGATCGAGAGATGGCGTGCGCATCCGCGGGTGGTCCAGATCGGGGTACCGCTGCAATCCCGCGACCTCTACGGAAAACCGCAGTTCTGGCCCATCTGGGAGGCCGCCGTCGACGCCGGGCTTCCCGTCGCCGCGCACATCGAAGTCGGGTCGGGCATCGCGTTTCCGCCGACGCCGAACGGGAACACCCGTACCTACGAGCAGTACGTCAGCTTCATGGCGCTGAACTACCTGTATCACCAGATGAATATGATCGCCGAGGGAGTGTTCGAGCGGTTCGACGGCCTCAAATTCGTATGGGGCGATGGCGCCGCCGACTTCATCACGCCGTTCATCTGGCGGATGGATACGTTCGGCCGGCCGCACCTCGAGCAGACACCATGGGCCCCGCGGATTCCCAGCGAATACCTGGCCGGTCACGTGTATTTCGTTCAGGGCAGTCTCGATGGCCCCGGCGATGTCGAATTCGCCGGCGAATGGTTCGGCTTCACCGGCAAAGACGACATGGTGATGTTCGGCTCGAGCTACCCACACTGGCAGTGCGGCGATGTCACGAAGTTGCCCAGCGCGTTGTCCGCCGAGCAGCGGGAGAAGCTGTGCTGGCGCAATGCGGCGCAGCTCTACGGCATAGACATCCCCGCCGGGGTGGGCGCACAGTAGAAACATCGCGAAAGACTGAGGAGAGCCAGATGACGTTGACCCATTCGCAGGAGCGGGTTCCCGCTACCGAGCGTATAGCCGTCCGCTGTGTCGACTCGGATGTCCACCCGGCCCCCAAGCGGGGAGAGCTGCTTCCGTACATCCCCGAGCCGTGGCGCAGCAAGTACTTCCTCACTCGCTCCGTTGGCGAGCAGATCTACTACGACGCGCCGGACTACGCGCACTCCTACGCGATGCGCGTGGACTCCTTCCCCGCAAACGGCGAGTTTCCCTGCAGCGACCCGGATTTGGCGTTCCGTCAGCTGATCATGGAGGCCGGCTCCGATATCGCGATCCTGGAACCGGCGGCCTACCCGGCGCGCCTTACTGAAGCACAGCATGCGATGTCGGCCGCGTTGAACGACTGGCAGGCCAATCACTGGCTGGACAGCCACAACAACTGGCACGAGCGCTGGCGCGGTTCGATCTGCATCGCCATCGAGGAGCCGGAAGAGTCGGTGCGCGAGATCGAGCGCTGGGCCGGGCACCCCTTTATGGCGCAGATTCTGATCAAGGCGGAGCCGCGCCCGTCCTGGGGCCACCCGAAGTACGACCCGATCTGGGCGGCCGCCGCCAAGCACGACATCACCGTGAGCTGCCACCTGTCACGCAGCCAGTTCGATGAGCTGCCGATCCCGCCGGTGGGATTCCCCAGTTACAACCACGACTTCATGGTGACCTACTCCCTACTGGCGGCCAACCAGGTGATGAGCCTGATCTTCGACGGTGTATTCGACCGATTCCCGACGCTGCGGATCGTGTTCGTCGAGCACGCATTCAGCTGGATCCTTCCGCTGATGTGGCGCATGGACGCCATCTACGACGCGCGCAAGTCGTGGCTCGACATCAAGCGCAAGCCGTCCGAGTACGTCAAGGACCACATCAAGTTCACCACCCAGCCGCTGGACTACCCGGAGGACAAGACCGAGTTGACGCGCGCGCTGGAGTGGATGGAGTGCGACAAGATCCTGCTGTACTCCTCGGACTACCCGCACTGGACGTTCGATGACCCGCGCTGGTTGGTCAAGCACCTGCCCAAGGCCGCCCGCGACGCGGTGATGTATAAGAACGGCATCGCGACCTATCACCTTCCGGAGACGGTTCCCGTCCTCGAGGGCCAAGTCCGGGTGCTCTGAGTTGGAAGAAACCACCAAGCGGCCCCGCCTAGCTCAGGGCCGCGAGCACGTTGTCGCGACGGTGGACGAGATTCCACCGGGAACGCACAAGCTGGTGCCGATCGGGCGGCACGGCGTCGGCGTTTACAACGTCAACGGCACCTTCTACGCCATCGCGAACTACTGTCCGCACCAGGGCGGTCCGCTCTGTTCGGGGCGCGCCCGGGGCCGCACCATCGTCGACGAGACCGCTCCCGGCGATGCCGTCATGGTGCGCGATCTCGAATACATCTACTGCCCCTGGCATCAATGGGGTTTCGAGCTGGCGACCGGTACCACCGCGGTCAAGCCGGAGTGGAGCATCCGCACCTATCCGGTGCGCGTCGTCGACAACGACGTTCTGGTGATGGCCTAACTACAGGAGAATCGCGTGTCTTCTATCGAGGTGAACGGCGGAAACGTTGTCTACGAAATCCTCGGTGACTCAGGTGATCTCATTGCCCTGACGCCGGGCGGCCGGTTCAGCAAGGAGATCCCCGGTCTGCGTCCGCTGGCCGACGCCCTGGCCGCGGGTGGCTATCGGGTGCTGCTGTGGGACCGGCCCAATTGCGGTGCCTCCGACGTGCAGTTCTACGGGCAAAGCGAGTCGCACATGCGCGCCGAGACCCTGCACTCCCTGCTGGGTCAGCTCGGCGTCGAGCGGTGCATCCTCGCCGGCGGCTCCGGCGGGGCAAGGGATTCCATGCTGACCACGATGCTCTACCCCGAACTCGTCGAGAAGCTCGTGGTGTGGAACATCGTAGGCGGCATCTACGGCAGCTTCGTGCTCGGTTCCTTCTACATCATCCCGAGCATCCTTGCGGTGCGGGGCACCGGCATGGACGGCGTAGCGAAAGTACAGGAATGGCGCGAGCGCATC